>JBOGWW010000245.1:0-3257 GCA_050693655.1 Actinomycetota bacterium
CCGGAAGCGTCATCGTGAAGGTGGTGCCGGCCCCGGGCTCGCTTTCGACCGCTATCGCCGCCCCCTGCGCGCGCAGCACCTCGTCGGCCAAGAGGAGACCCAGGCCCAACCCGGTGGGGGCCTTCTGGCCCCGTGGGCCCGGGCCCGAGAAGACCTTGGGCAGATGCTCCGGATCGATCCCCTCGCCTTCGTCGGACACGCTCAGCAGCACGGAGGCGCCCTCCGACCGCGCGTTCACGCGCACCGGGCCTTTGGAAAACTTGCACGCGTTCTCGATCAGGTTGTCCAGGGTCCGTTCGAGGCGGTCCCGGTCCGTCCAGGCACTGAGCCCGTCGGGCACGTCCACCAGGATGCGGCCTCCGTCGAGCCGCTCGTCGAGGCGCTCGTCGAGGCGCTCGACGACCAGCTTGACCGTCACCGCGAGGTTCACGGAACCGAGTTGAAGCTCGAGCCTGCCCACGTCCGCCCGGGCCAAGTCGAGGACCTCGGAAACGATCCGTCCCATCCTTTCGGAATCGGCGTGGATGGTCTCTATGAATTGAAGGCGCTGCTCGTCCGAGAACCGGTCCCACCGTTTCAGCAACGTGGAGGAGAACCCCTTGATCGAGGTCAGGGGCGAGCGCATCTCGTGCCCCGAGCGCGCTATCAGTTCGGCGAAACGGTCGTCTTTGCTCATCAGAGAGCCGAGGATAAACGCCTAGCTGCTGCTCTTGTGCTCGGCACCGCCGGAGCGGCGCTGGCGTACCGCCTCGAAGAGCAGGATCGAGCCGGCGATACCGACGTTGAGCGATTCCGCGGGTCCGGGCATGGGGATGCCCACCTCCTCGTCGAGAAGCGCCCGCGCCGACGCCTCCAGGCCCCACGATTCGTTGCCCAGAACGATGGCGACCGGGGCGACCAGGTCGATCTCTTCGGGGCTCCTCGTCGAGGTCGCATCGGCGCCCACCATGCGGAACCCCTTGTCCCCGAGCTCGTTCGCCGCGTCCGCCAGCGCCACACCGGCGACCACATCCACGTGGAACAACAACCCGGCGGTCGCCCGAACGGTCTTGGAATTGAAGGGGTCCACCGAGCCGGGACAGAAGATCACCGCCCCCGCGCCCGCGGCGACCGCGGACCTGATCAGGGTCCCCGCGTTGCCGGGATCACGGACCTCGGAAAGCACCACCACGAGGTCGCCGGCCACCTCTGACAGCGAGACGGTATGCATGCGCGCCACCGCTACGACTCCTTGCGGGGTGGAGGTGTCGCTCAGCGCGGCCATCACCCGGCGGGAGACGGCCAGCGCGCCCCGACCGAGCCATTCCTCCGCAAAGGGAGCCTCCGCGTCGACGAACAGCTGCTCGATGTCACCGGCTCGGATCGCCTCGTGCGCGGGGATCGGTCCCTCGACGAGAAACGCTCCGGTACGTGACCTCTCGCTACGCCGGAGCAGTCTTCGGGCCGCAAGGACCCGGGGATTCCTAAGTGATGTGACGACGCTTTCCGTTTCCCTCCCGCTCCGACGCCCCTTCGGGCCGTCTCCACTCACGCCAGCTCCCTATCGCCGCCGTCGGGTAATGCCCGCGATCGTCGAGACGATCGCTTCTCGGTCAGCTCGCTTGCTTGTCTTTCTCGACCGCGTCCCGCGCGACCTCCACGAGTCCCTTGAAGGCATCGGGCTCGTTGGTCGCCAGCTCGGCCAGCATCTTGCGGTCAAGTTCGACCTCGGCGAGACGGAGGCCGGCGATGAACTGGCTGTAGCTCATCCCGTTGAGACGAGCACCCGCGTTTATGCGCTGGATCCACAAGCGTCGGAAGTCACCCTTGCGCGCACGTCGATCTCGGAAGGCATACGTGCCCGAGTGCAGTAGCTGCTCGTGTGCGGCGCGCAGGTGCTTTCCCCGAGACGAGTAGTAGCCTCTGGCCTTCTTGAGAACCTTTCTGCGTTTCGCTCGGCTCTGGACGCTTGACTTGGCGCGTGGCATGAAACTTCCTCCTTGAAAAGGTGCGGTGATCGTCCGCGGCGGTTACTTGGCCAGCAGTCTGCGAATCCGCTGATCGTCCGCGGCTGCTACCTGGGCATCGGGCCTGCTGAGGCGACGCTTGCGCCTCGATCCCTTCTTCTCAAGCATGTGGTTCATGCCCGCTCTCCGGCGACGAACCTTGCCGGTGCCGGTGATCTTGAAACGTTTGGCCGCGCCGCGATGGGACTTCATCTTCGGCATTCAGTTCTCCTTTCTAGCGATCCCCGAGTCGCTCACCCGTCTTCGGTGCGCCTCGAGATAATCCCTAGCCTCCTTCTGCCCTGGTGACCTTGATGGGCCGAGCCGGCTTCTTCTCGGTGGCCTCCTCGGCGGGAGCCGTCTCCTGCTCCTGCTGGGGTGCCCTGTTCTGGGTGTTTCTTCTCGACCTCGTCGGCTGTTGCTGCTGCTGTTGTTTGGGGGGGCCCGAGTCCTTATGCGGAGAGAGGACCATGGTCATGTTGCGCCCGTCGAGCTTCGGGGGTGTGTCCACTTTGGCGAGGTCCGACACCTCCTCGGCGAGGCGATCGAGGAGCCGCTGTCCCAACTCCGGGTGAACGGTCTCGCGACCCCGGAACATGATGGTCATCTTCACTTTCGCTCCCTGCTGCAGGAACCGGATGACATGGCCCTTCTTGGTTTCGTAGTCGTGGGTGTCGATCTTGGGGCGCATCTTCATTTCCTTGACGACTACCTGAGACTGCTTCTTTCTCGCTTCCTTCTTACGGACGGCTTGCTCGTACTTGTACTTGCCGTAATCAATGATCCGGACGACCGGTGGGTCCGCCTGGGGCGCAACCTCGACGAGGTCGAGATCTTGCTCCTGGGCCATGGCGAGTGCTGCCCTGGTCTCGAGGATCCCGATCTGGGAACCATCCGACCCGACGACACGCACCCGTGGAATCCTGATGCGGTCGTTGACCCTCAACTCCTGCTGTGCGATACGAAAACTCCTTCCGTCTTTCGATCCTTCTCGCGTCGGATATCGGGACGCGAAAAAGGCCGGCGACGCCAAGTAGGAGGGCGTCACCAGCCCGTTTACGGCTCCTGCCGGGTCACGACGGACTCGCTTCCCCTCGTTTCCCCGCCGGGCCGTTCCCGACCCCCGCGACTCGATCGCCCCGCCAAACCGAGCAGTGCGACATACCGCCGGGAGGTGAGGGGTAGTTCAACCCCTTCTTGGCGATTGTTGCTGCGTGAGAGTATAAAGCCCCAACATGGACGACGAACAGGGCCCCGAAGAGGAAGAACAGC
>JBOGWW010000246.1:0-6802 GCA_050693655.1 Actinomycetota bacterium
AGACCACGGTGTTGCGCGCGATCGCAGGACTGCTACCGCATTCCGGATTCGTAGAGCTCACCGGAATCGCCGCGTCCTCGCTGGACCGGCGAAGGCTGTCTCAGCTCGTTGCCTACGTGCCGCAGCGCCCGACGATCCCAACCTCCATGAGCGTGACCGACTACGTGCTCATGGGCCGTACCCCCTACATCCCCTACCTCGGTACCGAGGGCAGAAGAGACATGCAGGTGGCGGCCGATGTGATAGAGCGTCTCGATTTGGGTTCGTTTGCCGGCAGGCCCCTGGGGTCGATGTCGGGAGGCGAGGTGCAGCGCGCGGTGCTAGGCCGTGCCCTCGCTCAACAGGCTCCATTGCTCTTGCTCGACGAGCCAACCGCTGCTTTAGACGTCGGGCATCAGCAGCAGGTCCTGGAGCTCATAGACGAGCTCAGGACCGAGCACGCACTAACCGTCATCAGCGCCGTTCACGATCTCACTCTTGCGGGTCAATTCGCCGATCGCCTGATGTTGCTGTCGGGCGGGCGCGCGGTAGCCGAGGGCTCGGCCCACGCAGTGCTGACCGAGAGCGTGATTCGAGAGCACTACGGAGCGACGGTCCGGATCTTGGAGGGGACCGACGGATCGGTTGTGGTCATACCAATCCGCTCGGGGCGCCAGCAGTCAGCAACGGCAAAGGAGAAGGTGCGATGAGCACAGACGCGACCAAGCCGCGTATCGAACCACCCGTCAAGCCGAAGCGAGTGAGCGCCCGCTCTGTGGTCATCGTGAATACGGGCCATGGGAAAGGCAAGACGACCGCTGCAATGGGCACGCTGATCCGGGCAGTCGCGCGCGGGTGGAAGGTTTGCGTAGTCCAGTTCATAAAATCGGGTCGGTGGAGGGCCGGCGAGGCGGAGATCTCCAGACAGCTCGGCGTCGACTGGTGGACGATCGGCGACGGCTTTTCCTGGGAGTCCGACGACCTAGACCAGTCTGAAGCCGTCGCCAGATCGGCCTGGGAAGCCGCCAAGGAAAAGGTCTCCTCGGGCGATTACCACCTGGTGATCCTCGATGAGATCACCTATCCCATGAACTGGGGCTGGATTCCATCGGCCGAGGTCGCAGGCGTCATCCGCGACCGTCCAGCGCACGTCAACGTCGTAGCTACCGGGCGGGACGCGCCTGCCGAGCTTGTTGACATCGCCGACACGGTGACCGAGATGACCAAAGTTCGCCACGCCTACGACCGCGGCGTGCGCGCTCGACGTGGCATCGATTACTGATGTCGCTGCTTGTGCTCCTAGGCGGTGCTCGCAGCGGCAAGTCCCGGCTCGCGGTCGAGATGGGAACCAAGTGGGCCGGCCGCGCGGTGGTCATTGTCACAGCCGAGGCGCGCGACGACGAGATGGCAGAGCGAATCAAACGTCATCGTGCCGAGCGTCCACCAGACTGGGACACGGTAGAGGAACCGCTCGATCTTGAGGCTGCGCTGGGCTCGGTCCCCGGGGACGCGCTCGCGCTGGTGGACTGCCTCACGCTGTGGGTTTCCAACCTGCTCGAAGAGGGACTAGAAGACGCGGAGATCGAGGAGTTGGCGCGCCACTCGGCATCTGCCGCGGCGGCGCGCGCGGCCGAAACGATCGTTGTGACCAACGAGGTCGGCTCGGGCATAGTGCCCGCCAACGCCATCGCCCGGCGGTTTCAAGACCTGCTGGGTCGCGTGAACTCCATCTGGGCGGACGCGTCCGATCGCACCGCCCTCGTCGTTGCCGGCCGGGTCCTGCCACTGCAGAGGCCCGAGGTGCTCTGGAGCGAGCGGTGATCGACGAGCATCTGGCACCCCTGTTCGCGGAACTTCCCTCACCGGACGCCGCCGCTGCCGCCGCGACAGCGGAGCGTGCGTCACATGTGCTGCGGCCCCGTGGTGCCTTTGCACGCCTGGATGAAGTTGCATGCTGGCTCGCCGGATGGCAGCGCACCTCTCGACCGACCGTCGAGCGTCCCGCGGCGATCGTGTTTGTGGCCGATCACGGAGTAGCCGATGAGGGCGTGAGCGCGTACCCCCAGTCGGTCAGTGAGGGGATGTTGCGCGCCCTCCAACAAGGTGTTGCAACCGCGTCGGTGATGGCGGAAGTCGTCGGGGCGAGCCTCGAGGTGGTCGACGTCGGCGTAGGTCGACCGACGGGCAACCTGGCACGCGAGCCGGCCCTATCCCACGAGCGCTTCGCCGAATGCCTCCAGGTGGGTCGGGATGCGGTCCGGGGGCTCGACTGCGATCTGCTGGTTTTGGGGGAGATGGGAATCGGAAACACGACCGCGGCGGCCGCGGTGTGTGCGGCCCTATTCGGGCTGTCTGCGGAGGACTGGGCCGGGCGGGGGACGGGCTTGGACGCCGCGGGGCTCGGACGCAAGATCGCGGTGATCGAGACCGCCCGCCGGCGGGTTGGCGAGGTCACGCCGCTTGAAGCGTTGCGCCAGGTCGGGGGCGCCGAACTCGCATCACTCGTGGGAGCGACCCTTGAAGCGCGCGCCGCTTCTATCCCGGTGGTGCTCGACGGCTTCGTAGTCACGGCTGCCGTGGCACCGCTTTACATCGTGCGGCGCGATGCCCTCGATCACTGCATTGCCGGGCACTGCTCCGCCGAACCGGGTCATCGGCTCTTGCTGGAGAAGCTCGCGATGCGACCGCTTCTCGATCTCGACCTGCGCCTCGGGGAGGGAACCGGGGCGCTCGCGGCAGTACCACTAATCCGCATTGCAGCCGCCGCAGTGTCAGAGGTCGCCACGTTTGCGGAATGGGGCCTTTCTTGATCTCGGCCCGCGCCTTCAGGGGTGCGATCTCTTTTCTGACACGCGTCCCCAGCGGCACCGGTGAGGCATCCTCGAACGAAATCGCAACGTGGGTGCCCTTCTTTCCGCTCGTCGGCGCGCTCGTGGGCATGGTCGGTGCGCTCGTCTACGTCGGAGCGAGCGAGCTGTTGAGCCCGCTCTTGGCGGCCGCTTTAGCGGTGAGCGCAGAGGTCCTCGTCACCGGGGGCTTTCACGAGGATGGGCTGGGAGACACGATGGATGCGCTCGGGGGCGCCACCGGCGCGGCCGACGCCCGCCGGATTCTCAAAGACCCGCGCTTGGGATCCTTCGGGGTCCTCTCCGTAACGCTCGGTGTGATCGTGAGGGTAGCGGCGCTTGCCACGCTGGACCCCTGGTCGGCCGTGGCCGCGCTTCCCGCGGCGCACGCCCTGGGGCGGGGTGCAGCGATCTCGGTCCTTCGGAGCCGAAACGTCGCCGCCGGCGAAGGGCTGGGGGCGAGCTACGCGCGCGCCGTTTCCTCGCGCACCCTGTTTGCGGGAGTGACGGCCTCTCTGGCGCTGGCAGCGATCGCAATCGGGGCGTGGGTCCTGGCGGCTTTTCTAGCGTGTGCGGTCATTGCCTGGTGGATGGGACGCATCGCCCGCCACCGAATTGGCGGAGTTACCGGCGACGTGCTTGGCGCCATCCAGCAATGCTCGTTGCTCGCCGTGCTGCTGCTCGCGTCGGCCGTGGACGCACAGCACTGGACCCCATTGGCGTGGTGGCGATGAGTGCTCGACTCTGGCTGGTCCGACATGGCGCGACCGACTGGAGCGAGGCCGGACGGTTTACGGGGTGGAGGGACATCCCACTGAACGATGTGGGGCGTCGACAAGCCGAGCTGCTGCGGGGACGTGTGCGGGCGACCGAGTTCGACGGGATCTGGAGCTCTGACCTCTCGAGAGCGATGGAGACTGCACGCATCGCCGTCGGAGGCGCCCGTGCGGATGAACGCCTGCGAGAGCTGGACTTCGGAGAGCTCGAGGGCCGCACATGGGATCAGTGCCCTCATGATGTGCAAGCCGGACTCCTTGCCTTCGACGACTTCGCGGCGCTAAGAGGCGAATCGGTGGGCGAGCTGAGAGACAGGGTTCGCGCCTTCATCGACACTCTGCCGGATGGCAACCACCTCGTGGTTACCCACGGAGGAGTCATTCGCATTCTCCTGAGGGTGGTCGGCCGCGACGGCCGGGTGCCCCCGGGCGGATTGATGCAGCTCGTGCGCGTCGGGTCTGCACTCCTATCGGTTGAGGGGGGACTCGAGCCGGAGCTTCACGAACCGCGGGGTGGCTCTTGATGTCGTCTGCGGGTGCGCCTCTGCCCCTCGGCCTCGCGTTGGGCTGGATCGCGGACGGGATCCTCGGGGACCCGGTTCGTTACCACCCTGTGGCCGGCTTCGGACGCGCCGCCGAGAAGCTCGAGAGTGTGATGTGGCGGCCGTCGCGAACTGTCGGGACCGCCTACGTCGTCGCTCTTGTCGTTCCATTTGCACTGGGAGTGGCCTTGGTCGATGCCGCCGTGCGACGACACCGGCTCGCTCGTCTGGGCCTGTCCACGGTTGTTGCCTGGACGGTCCTGGGCGGGCGCTCGCTCTCAGGCGAGGCGCGCAGGATTGCCGACGCGGTGGCGCGAGGAGATCTTTCAGAGGCCCGTCGAATCGCACCAGCACTGGTCGGACGCGACCCGTCGCAGCTCGATGGGCCGGAGCTGTGCCGCGCGGCAGTGGAATCGGTTGCCGAGAACACCGCGGACGCGGTCGTGGCGCCGCTGCTGTGGGGGGCGATTGCGGGAC
Organism: Actinomycetota bacterium; assembly: GCA_050693655.1. Taxonomy (GTDB): domain Bacteria; phylum Actinomycetota; class CADDZG01; order CADDZG01; family WHSQ01; genus WHSV01. The sequence goes on from JBOGWW010000246.1 coordinate 4,621, forward strand.
CCCCGGGAGCGATCGCCTACCGAGCGGCCAACACCCTGGATGCGATGGTGGGTCACCACAACCATCGTTACGAGCGCTTCGGCTGGGCCGCGGCGCGCCTCGACGATCTCCTTACCTGGCCCGCCGCCCGCCTGGCGGCGGCGCTCTCGGTTCCGATGGCTCCGCTCGTTGGGGGTAACGGGCGGCGCGCCTGGGAGAGCTTTCGCAGGGACGGCAACAACCATCCCAGTCCCAATGCAGGGCAGTTGGAGGCGGCGTTCGCGGGCGCGTTGGGCGTCACGCTTGGCGGAACAAACCGGTACGGCAATCGCGTCGAGGACCGGCCGTTGATCGGCGCGGGGCCGCGCCCGGGGGTCGATGAGGTGCTTTCGGCTGCCCGCCTCTCACAGCTGATTGGAGTGGCGGCCGCGACCGTATCGGTGTTGCTTGCTTCGAGGGCCGGCAAGTGAAGGGCGCGTTGCTCGTCGCGGGGACGTCATCGGATGCCGGAAAGAGCGTCGTCGTGGCGGGCATTTGCCGCCTCCTTGCTCGCTCGAGCGTGACGGTCGCTCCGTTCAAGGCCCAGAACATGTCGCTCAACTCCGTTGTCACTCCTGACGGCGCCGAGATCGGTCGGGCCCAGGCCGCCCAGGCCGCAGCTGCGCGCATCGCTCCCGAGGCGGCCATGAATCCCGTGTTGCTCAAACCCGGGGGCGAGGTAAGTAGCCAGGTCGTGGTGATGGGCCGGCCCCTGGGGGAGGCCGACGCCTGCTCCTATCAGGAGCTACGTGGGGAGCTTGGCCCGGTCGTCGTGAGAGCCCTGGAGTCTCTGCGTTCTCGCTTCGATGTCGTTATCTGCGAGGGGGCCGGAAGCTTGGCCGAGTTCAACCTTCGGGAGGGCGATCTGGCGAACATGGGCCTCGCCCGAGCCGCCCGTCTGCCCGTGGTCGTGGTCTCCGACATCGATCGCGGCGGAGCGCTTGCCAGTCTTTTCGGCTCCGTGGCGGTCCTGGACCCAGACGACCAGGCGCTTGTCGGCGCCTTTCTGCTGAATAAGTTCAGGGGCGACAAGGCGTTGCTGGATCCCGGCATCGATCGTCTCGCCGCTCTCACCGGTCGTCCGATCCTCGGCGTGCTTCCATGGTCGGGGGGCCTGTGGCTGGATGCAGAAGATTCCGTAGCGCTGGCGGGGCCGCGAGATTCCTCCTTTATGTCAACGGGCGGCGACACCTTGAGCGTCGCAGTGGTGCGCCTCCCTCGCATCAGCAACTTCACGGACTTCGACGCGTTGTCGACCGAGCCGGGCGTGGTGGTGAGCTTTACCGACTCTCCAGCCGACGTGCAGCGCGCCGATCTCGTCGTCCTGCCCGGTACCAAGGCGACCGTCGAGGATCTCGCGTGGCTTCGTGCGCGCGGTCTGGCGGAGGCGGTACGCGACAGAGCCGGCCGGGGGCTGCCCATTCTCGGCATCTGCGGTGGCTACCAGATGCTCGGAAAGCGGATTGCCGATGCGGTGGAGAGTGGTGCCGGTGAGCTCGAGGGCTTGGATCTTCTCCCGGTCGAGACCGCGTTCGCCGCGGACAAGATCCTGTCTAACCGCGTGGGAACGGCGACGGCATTCGGAGGGGTCCCGGTGTCGGGTTACGAGATTCGCCACGGACGCATCACGCGCTTTGGCGGCGACTCCGTCATCGAGACGCCAGCGGGCGAGGAGGGATGCCGCGTCGGAGGAGTGGTTGGCATTTCGTGGCACGCCGCCTTGGAGAGCGATGCCTACCGACGAGCTCTGCTGCAATGGGTGGGCGAGCTTCGGGGGACTGATTGGGCTCCGGGCTCCCATTCGTTCGCGCAGCTGCGCGAGGAACGCCTCGATCGTGTCGGCGACTTGATCGCGAGCCACGTAGACATCGACGCGCTGGTCGGCTTGCTCGAAGAGGGTGCCCCCCACGGCCTTCCGGTTCTCGAGACCCGGCTCTTCAAGCGGGAAACAACGATCGAGGATGACCTCGAGGATCGGGCATCGGCCGATCTGCTGGTCCACGGCGACCGCATGGTCCATCCGGGTCAGATCGACTTCGCGGTCAACGTCGTGCCCGGGGGTCCGCCCCCCTGGCTTCGTTTCGAGCTCGCCTCCGCACTGACGCGCGCGTCCACCTACCCGGATGAGTGGAACGCGCTCGGGGCACTCGCCGAACGCCACGGC
>JBOGWW010000247.1:0-5155 GCA_050693655.1 Actinomycetota bacterium
TGCCGGCGAACCTGGGTTCCCTCCGACATGAGGCCGCCCTCGGCCGTCTCGAGTTCCTCGTGAAAGTTGATCCGGACCATCCTCTCAGTATGGCTGCGCTCGTTAACGGCGGGGGAACGTAGCGGGAAATCAAAGTGACATCCTGCTCTCGGGAGTCACTCCACTCGTGTGACCCCATTATCCTGAGAGCGGGAGAACGAACTTGAAATGAACGACTCGGTGTGGCTGTATATCGGCGTGGCAGTGGCGGGCGGCCTCGTAGCGTTCGCTCTACGGGCCGTCTTGAATCGCGAGAATCATGGCCCCTCTCATCATCGGATCAGCCGGCAATCTCGATCCGTCGATCCGAGCTCGTCCTCCTCGACCGAGTGGGCGATCCTGGACCGGATAGCCGAGGGACTGGTGGTGGTGAACGACCTCCTCCGGCCGGTGGTCGCGAACGAAGCCGCTCGGGCTCTCCTCGGCTGGCCCGATGGGGCCCTTCCGTCCCGCCTCCACTCCGACGAGGTACTCTCCGTTGCCGGCCGGGCTTTCGAGCATGACGCGCCGGTCGAAGAACTCGTCTCCACGTGGTTCCCCGCCAGTAAGACGCTGCGGGTGCGTGCCGAACTTCTCGAACTCGGAGGCGCGGTCGTTCTGATCGAGGACATAACCGAGGAGTTGGAGACGCAGCGCCTTCGCAGAGAGTTCGTGGCCCACGCCAGTCACGAACTGAAGAGTCCGGTCGCGAGCATGCAGACTCTTGCCGAGGCTCTCGAGCAGGCCGTTCGAGACGACCCCGCCACCGCAAGCCGCTTTGCGGAACGCATCGTGACCGAATCCGAGCGGCTCAGCCGGCTGGTTGCCGATCTCCTGGATCTGTCCCGACTCGAGGACCCGAAGAAGATCTCGAATGAGAGAGTTGATTTCTCCTCAGGGGTCAGACGCGTTCTTCAGGACGCCGAACTCGAAGCCCAGTCCAAGGAGGTTGCCTTCAAGACGGAGATCCAGGACGGCGTCTTCGTCGAAGGGGACGAAGCCCAAATGGCGGTGCTGGTCAGAAACCTGGTCGAGAACGCGGTTCGCTATACGCCCGAGGGGGGCAGGGTCTCGGTCGAAGTGTTCGAGGAGGACGGGGCCGCGGTCCTGCGAGTGAGCGATAACGGCATCGGGATTCCGCTGGAGGCACAGGCCCGCGTATTCGAGCGTTTCTACCGAGTCGACCGCGCGCGCTCGCGTGACCGGGGCGGTACCGGGCTGGGTCTCGCGATCGTGAAGCACGTCGCGGAGATCCACGGAGGCACCGTGTCGCTGGAAAGTGAACTCGGTCGAGGTTCGATCTTCACCGCTCGGATTCCGGCCGCATCCCCGCCCCCGCAGAGGATCGCCTCGGCGGGCTGACAAGGAGGGCAGACACGACTTGCCGCAGATTCTGCTGATCGAGGACGAAGAGGGATTTGGGGAGGCGCTCGAATACCAGCTGAAGCGCGACGGCTTCGCAGTCGATCGCTTCACGGATGGCTCGGAGGGGCTCGACCAATTCAGAGCGGCGGGGGCCGACTTGGTGCTGCTTGATCTCATGCTCCCGGGGATGAGCGGAGAGGACGTCTGCAGGGAGATCAGGCGCTCGTCCTCCGTTCCGATCATCATGTTGACCGCCAGGGACACCGAGATCGACAAGGTCGTCGGGCTCGAGCTGGGGGCGGATGACTACGTCACGAAACCGTTCAGCTCGCGCGAACTACTCGCCCGCATCAAGGCGGTGCTCAGGAGAAGCTCGAACGAAGCGGCGGGAGCCGACGGCATCCTCGAGGGAGGTGGCGTGAGGCTCGATCCCGAGCGCTTCGAGGTGACCGTCCGAGGGGAGCAGGTCCATCTTCCGCGCAAGGAGTTCGAACTGCTCGAGATCCTGATGGAGAACTCGGGCCGGGTGCTCACGCGCGAGAGCCTCATCGATCGAATCTGGGGACCGGACTACTTCGGGGACACGAGGACCCTGGACGTACACATCAAGCGTCTGCGTGCAAAGTGCGAGGAGGACCCGCATAAACCCGCCCACCTGTTGACCATCAGAGGACTCGGTTACAGGTTCGTCCCCTAGCGCACTGCGTCAACCGTGAGCTGCATCCCCGGTACCGCGCCGGGTGGGGCGGATCTCCGCGGACAACGATTCGGAGTTACCCGTCAGCATGTAGCGAAGTCGTTCGCCGATCATGACCGCGTGGTCGGCGATCCGCTCGAGCGCTCGTCCCGCCAATAGGGTCTTCACCGCGGTGGGCACGGCGTTCGCTCCCTTCATCGTCATGATGCCTTCCATCAGTGCTCGGTTGTGCGAGTCCATCGCGTCGTCTCGCAGCTCGAGCGACTTGGCCAAGCGCAGGTCGCGCGTCGACCAGGCGGTGTGGGCGGTTCTGAAGAGCTCCTGTGCCTCGGCAGCCATCTCGCCCAGGATTTCGAAGGTTTCGATATTGCCCTTGATGAGCGCGTGGTCGGGAGCCAGCTTGACGATGCGAAGGCAAAGGTCGCCCGTGCGTTCGAGGTCGCCCAGAATGCGAATCACCGAAACGACCAGGCGAAGATCGGATGCCATCGGGTTCTGCCGGCCGAGCAGATCGTGGCAACGCTCGGTCAGCGATACGAGCATGTCGTCGATCTCGTCGTCGCCCTCGATGACTCCGTCTGCGAGATCGCGGTCGCCGGTCAAGAGAACCGCGGTCGAGTGTTGGAGCGCGGCGTCGACGCGCAGTGCCATGACCTCGACCTGAAGCCGCAGCTGCTCCAGCTCGAAGGCAAAGCCTGCCCTTAGGGGTCTGGGATCCTTCTGGTTCGACTCAGCCGAACCGCCCGGTGACATAGTTCTCGGTCCTCTCGTCCGAGGGAGTTTGGAAGATGTTCTCAGTCTTGTCGTACTCGACGAGTACGCCCGTCCGTCGATCCTGCTCCTCATTCACCTCTGCAGTGAAGAAAGCCGTCATGTCGCTCACGCGAGCCGCCTGCTGCATGTTGTGGGTGACGATGACGATGGAGTACTCCTCCTTGATGTCTTGCATGAGGTCCTCAATGCGGCCGGTTGCTATCGGGTCGAGAGCGGAGCAGGGCTCGTCCATGAGGATCACGTCGGGCTGAACCGCGACGCAGCGCGCGATACAGAGCCGTTGCTGTTGCCCTCCCGAGAGGCCCATGGCCGATTCCCTCAGGCGGTCCTTCACCTCGTCCCAGAAGGCTGCCTTCCGCAGTGACTGCTCGACGAGTTCGTCCATGTCGCCCTTGAACCCGGAGATCTTCGGTCCAAAGGCGATGTTGTCGTAGATGGACTTGGGGAACGGGTTCGGCTTCTGGAAGACCATGCCGATCCGCCTGCGCACCTCGACGGCGTCGACCTTCTTGTCGTAGAGGTTTACGCCGTGGTACTTGATCTCCCCCTCGACACGGGCCGTTTCGATCAGATCGTTCATGCGGTTGAGGCACCGGATGAAGGTGGTCTTTCCGCAACCGGAGGGACCGATGAGAGCCGTGATGGCTGCTTTGCGGATGCCCAGGCTGATATCTCGCACGGCCTTGAACGCGCCGTAGTAGACGTTGAGATCCTTGATCTCGAAAACGAGTTCCCTGCCGGCAAGTTCCATACGCTGTGACGCATCTACCTCTATCTGACGCGGTGTCACCTGGGTTGTATTGATCGTCGTCCCGGCATTCATTCCCCTTACCACTTTCTGTCGTAACGATTACGGAGCAGGATTGCGATCGCGTTGGCGCTGAGCGTGAGCACGAGCAGAATCACGATCGCAGCGGGTACCAAATCTTCTCTAAATCCCGGATCCGGGAGCCGAGACCAGTTGTAGACGAGCACGGGGAGTGCGGTGAACTGACTTTGCATCCGATCGATGAAGCTCTCCGCGTTGACCGCGAAGAATCCACTGACGGCTCCGACCATGAGCAGGGGGGCGGTCTCTCCGATGGCTCTGGAAAGCGACAGCACGGTACCGGTCAGGATTCCGGGCGCAGCACTCGGCAGTACGTGGCTCCTGATGACCTCCCACTTGGTGGCCCCCACGCCGTACCCCGCTTCCCGGATGCTGTTCGGAACGGCTCGCAGTGCCTCGGCAGAGGTGATGATCACGATCGGCAACACGAGGATCGCCAGAGTGATCCCGGCACTCATCACCGAACGTCCGCCGGTGAGGTCACCGAACAGCTTCACGAACAGCGCCAGTCCGAGCAGCCCGAAGACGACCGACGGCACTCCTGCGAGGTTGCGCACGTTCACGTTGATGAACCGGTTCAGTTTCGTATCCGCCGCGTACTCCTCCAGGTAGATGGCGGCGCCGATGCCGAGCGGGAAGGCGAGGATCACCACGAAGGCCACCAGCCACAGCGATCCGCTGATGCCCTGCGAGACTCCGGCTCGTTCGGGCAGCGACGACACCGTCCCGGTGACCACGTCGGCCCCGCGCTCCTGAAAGGTGGGGATGGCCTGACTGACTATGTCGAATAGCAACACCACGAGGAACAGCAGCGAGATCAGCAGCCCCGCCAGCAGAAGCAGCTGGAAGACCTGGCCCGCCAGGTCCGACCTTCGACGGCGAAGCTGTCGCTGGACGATCTCGGTGGTCGTGAGGGCCTCGGTTCGAGCCGACATCTAGTAACGCTGCCTGACTCTGCGAACGAACCGCTCGCTCAACAGGTTAAGAGCGAGGGTCATGAAGAAGAGCACCAGCCCGATGAAGAAGAGGCTCTCGAAGGTTCCCTGGCTGCCCCGGACCTGGTCGCTCCCGATGGCAAGCGAGGTCATGGCCGCAGTCATCGTCTGCCCCGGCCCGCAGGCGTTGACCGTGAAGAGCGAGCCTCCGGTTGCACCCGCTGCAATCGCGACGACCATGGTTTCGCCGATCGCTCTCGAGAAGCCCAGGATCAACGATGCCACCACACCGGAGATCGCCGCCGGAAAGACGATGCTGCCGACGGTGGTTCGCTTTCGGGCACCCATTCCGTAGGACGCCTCGCGCAAGGCTATGGGAACCGACCTGAAGGAGTCCTCGGCCACGGACGCCACCAGGGGTGTGATCAGAATCCCGACGGCAATGCCCGCAGCGCCCAGATTGAAGGAAGCCGGTTGGCTGCACAGCGCCCGAATGATGTTGGGGCTGATCCACGCGAGGGCGAAGTAACCGAGCAC
>JBOGWW010000248.1:0-6300 GCA_050693655.1 Actinomycetota bacterium
TGGGCGCCGCATGCGCGCAGGCCGACGTCGTCCTCAACTGCTGCGGCCCTGCCCACTTGACCGAGCTCCCCGCGGCCAGGGCCGCGATCGAAGCCGGAGTTGCCTTTGTATCGCTGGCCAACGACTACGCGGCCGTGGGCGCGGTTGCGCTGCTCGACGAACGAGCACGGTCGACGGGCGCCAGGGCCGTACCGGGGTGTGCTCTGTCTCCGGGGATCACCACGCTCCTGGTTGCACTCGCGCGGGAGGAGCTCGACGATGTCGAGGAGACCGAGATCTCACTGGCGTACTCCTACCGGGATCTCCCGACTCCAGCTCATACAGCCCACCTGTTGCACCTCCTCGGGACTCCGGTGGCTTCGATCAGCGATCGCGAACTCGTCGTCGACCGAACCAACGGCTCTCCCCATCTCGTCTATTTTCCCGAACCGGTCGGCTGGGTCGAGACCCTTACCTGCGCGCATCCCGAGGTACACAACCTCAAGGCCCAGGGGCTCCCGTCGCTGCGCGTGCGCATGGGTCTCACCGAACGAGCGGCCATGGACGCGCTACGGGCGCTGGCAATGGCTCGACTGCCCTCGGTTCCCCTGACGCAGCGAACCCTCAACCTGGCCCACGCCGTTCCCCCCAGGGGGCCGCGATGGTCCGCCGCCCGGGTCGATGTGGTGGGGCAACGACAGGGGCGTACGGCCACCGTGTCTCTCGGGGTGGTCGACCATCTCATCAACCTCGCCGCGGCGCCGCTGACCCTCGCCGCATTGAAGCTCGCTTCGGAGCAGCATTCGCCGGGGGTCCGGTCCCCCGCGAAGGCCTTCGACCCGCGCGCTTTTCTGGCTGCGCTGGGGAGCCGGGGCACCCGGGTTGCCCGCCTTGAACCCGCTCCCCTTTAGAGCGGCGCCGGGTTACTCGTCTCGCTCGACGAAGGTCATCTCGACTCCGCCGACGATGTCGGAGCCCAGGTTGTACAGGAACGCGAGGATGACGTTGACCAGCGTCGCCAGCAAGACCAGCCCACCGCCGATGTAGGCCGCCCATCGCATGACGGTCCCCAGCGAGATCTCGAAGTTCGCCAGTTGCTCGACTTCGATCCCATCGCCCACCTCTTCGATGGTCTGGAACACGCCGGTGGATTCGATGAAGGAGAACAACAGCGCGACCCCGATCATCCAGACGATGAAGATGATCGTGTAGTAGAAGAGCGACATCTTCAGCACGGACCAGGGATCCACTCGCTTGACCGTGCGCTTGACGCGCCGCACCGCCCCCCGGGCCGGACGAGCGCGGGGAGGCCGGGCGCGCCGGCGAGTCCGCCTCGTCCTGCGTTGCTGCTCGGTGGGGCGAGCGGGGGTGCCCAGGGGGCGGGGAGGCCCCTCCGGGGTTCCTTGCGGCGTGCGGGGGTCGGGCACGCGGGGCGTTTCCAGGGTGTCCGGTAGGCCCGCGCGCTCGCTCGGAAGAGGCTGGTCGAGCACCTCGAAAGTGGACCTGCGAGGGTTGGACCCTTGGCGAGGAGGCGGGTCGGAAGGGGCGGGCGCGTCCGGAGATCTCCCACCGGCCTTCGAGCGCAACTCCCGCAGCCGGCGGCTTGCGGCCGACGCGCCTCGGTCGTCGCTCTCGGGATCGCTCAGGGCGTCGAGGAACGCCTGGTCCGGATTCGAAGCCGCGGGCGCGGGGGCGCTCCGGCCGGGCTTGGCCTCCGACCGCTCCTCTCGTCCGTGCTCTCTCGAAGCCACGCATCACCCTTCGGCAGCCGTCGTAGCGGCCCTAGTATGGGCCAATTCGGCACAATGTGCCTACTAATGTGCCCACGCGCGCTCGCCTGAGAACGCTCGTGGAACAAGCTTCTGCCTGTACTCGATAGCATCGGGCAACCGTTGTCACGCCTTTACGACTGCGCGAGACCGCATCCGGTTCCGCCGAAGCTTGCGTTGCGCGCCGATCAGGTCGGGAGCTTGCTCTGCCCGTCGTCGACGACTTCCCCCACCATCGGAGCGAGAGCCGAGATCTTGGCTCCATCGCCGAGTTGCATGATCCGCACCCCCGTCGTGGGCCGGCCCTGACGCGAGATGCCGTCCACGCCCTGGCGGATCGCCACGCCGTCGTCGGAGATGAAGAAGACCTCGTCTCCGCTCTTGACCGCGATGGCTCCCACGACCTGCCCGCGCGGCTTGGTGAGCTTGGCCGCGATGACGCCCTTGCCGGCCCGGCCCTTGCGGGGGAAATGCTGGAGCTTGGTTCGCTTGCCGAACCCGAACTCGGTGACGATAAGCAGGTCGTCGCCCTCGTCTCTGACCATGTCCGCGGCGACGACCTCGTCGTCCTTATCGAGCTTGATGCCGATGACTCCCGTCGCCGTCCGGCCCATTGCCCGCACGTCGGTCTCCTTGAAGCGGATTGCCTTGCCCTTGCGCGTCACGAGCAGGACGTGTTCCTCGCCGGAAGTGGGGACGACCCGGACCACCTCGTCGCCTTCTTTAAGATTCAGGGCGATGATCCCCTCCCGGCGGGTCGAGTCGTACTCGCGGAACAGGGTCTTTTTCACCATGCCCTTACGGGTGGCAATCAGCAGGTAACGGTAGGTCTCGTAGTCGCGCGTGTCGATCATGGCCGCGACCTCGTCCTCGGCTCGCATCGAGACCACGTTGACCACGGCGGTTCCGCGCGCGGTTCGGTCACGCTTGGGAATCTCATGAGCCTTCAACCGGTAAACGCGTCCGCTCGTCGAGAACAACAGTAGATAGGAGTGCGCAGTCGTCGTGATGAGGTGCTCGACCACATCGCCCTCCTTGAGAGCGGTGGCCTTCACACCCCGGCCCCCCTGACCCTGCCGGCGATAGGTGTCGAGCGGAACGCTCTTGATGTATCCCCCGCGCGACACGCTCACGACGAGGTCCTCGTCCGCGATGAGATCCTCGATGTCGAACTCGCCCTCGTCGGGCACGATGCGCGTGCGCCTCGGGTCGGCGAACTTCTCCTTGATCTCGGCGAGCTCGAGGGCAATGATCCCCCGCACCTTCGTCGGATCGCCGAGGATCTCTTTTAGCTCCGCGATCGTCTGCTGCAGGGCTTCGGACTCCTCGCGGATCTTGTCCTGCTCGAGCGCCGTCAGACGCCGCAGCGGCATGTCGAGGATGTGGTTCGCCTGGATCTCGCTCAGTCCGTAGCGAATGATCAGGCCGTTCCGTGCTTCCTCGGTGTCGGCGGCGGCCCTGATCAGCGCCACGATGTCGTCGATGTTGTCGAGGGCGATGATCAGTCCCTCGAGGATGTGACTACGCTCTTCGGCCTTGCGGAGCCGGTACTGGGTCCGACGGGTGATGACCGCGAACTGATGGGAGATGTACTCGGTCAGCGCCTGGCCGATGTTGATCGTGCGGGGGACGCCGTCTATCAGCGCAAGCGTGTTCACGCCGAAGCTGTCCTGCAGCTGGGTGCGCTTGTAGAGCTGGTTGAGCACGACCTGGGGTACGGCGTTCTTCTTGAGGTCGATGACGACGCGCATTCCCTGGCGGTTCGACTCGTCGCGCAGGTCCGCGATGCCCTCCAAACGGTGTTCCTTCGCGTTGACGAGCTCCGCGATCTTTATCAGGAGACGCGCCTTGTTCACCTGGTAGGGAATCTCGGTCACCACGATGCGGGGGTTGCCCTTGGGACCCTCCTCGACCTCGCAGACGGCTCGCATCTTGACGGAACCGCGTCCCGTCGTCTGCGCATCGATGACTCCCTGGCGTCCAACGATCAGCCCTCCCGTCGGGAAGTCGGGACCCTTGATGTGCTTCATCGCGATCCGCAGTGATTTGGTTTCGTCGGCGGCCGACTCCGGATCGCCGAGCATCTCGACGGTGGCATCGATGACCTCGCCGAGGTTGTGCGGCGGGATGTTCGTTGCCATCCCGACCGCGATTCCACTCGACCCGTTGACCAGCAGGTTTGGGAAACGCGCCGGCAGAACGGAGGGCTCGACCTCGTAGCCGTCGTAGTTGTCGACGAAGTCGACGGTCTCCTCGTCGATGTTGCGCAACAGCTCCATGGCGAGTTGCGAGAGCCGGCACTCCGTGTAGCGGGGGGCCGCCGGCTCGTCTCCATCGACCGACCCAAAGTTGCCCTGACCGTCGATCAGCAGGTAGCGAGTGGAGAAGTCCTGTGCGAGTCGAGCCAGCGCGTCGTAGATGGCCTGATCACCGTGGGGGTGGTACTTCTTCATGACGTCGCCGACCAGCGCGGCGCACTTGCGGTACTGACGGTCGGGACGCAGGCCCGCCTCTAGTGCCGCGAAGAGGATGCGGCGGTGCACCGGCTTGAGCCCATCGCGCGCGTCGGGAAGCGCACGGCTGACGATGACCGACATCGCGTACTCGAGAAAGGAGTACGAGATCTCCTCTTCGATGGTTACGTCGGTGCCACCGTCTCCCGTGCCGTCGTTGGGAAGCTTGTCCTGGAAGGGTTCGTCAGCCATTTGCTCTCTCTTGGTCAGATGTCGAGGAAACGCACGTCTTTGGCATTGCGCTGGATGTAGTTCTTGCGCTCTTCGACGTCGTCCCCCATCAGTTGTTGGAACAAGACGTCGGCAAGGGCCGCGTCCTCCATGGTCACACGCATGAGAATCCGGTTATCTGGGTCGAGCGTGGTCTCCCACAGCTCGTCGGGATTCATCTCGCCCAGCCCCTTGAAGCGGGCCGCTTCGATCCGGCCGGTTTGTTCGGCGCGATAGGTATCGAGTTCCTCGTCGTTCATGAAGTAGTGGTTCTTGCCCTTGTGCTTGACGCGGTACAGCGGGGGCTTGGCGACGTAGATGTACCCGAGCTCGATGAGCTCGCGCATGTGACGAAAGAACATGGTCAGCAGCAGCGTCTTGATGTGGCTTCCGTCCACATCCGCATCCGCCATGCAGATGATCTTGTGGTAGCGGCACTTGCTCGGATCGAAGTCCTCGCCGATGCCCGTACCGACCGCCGTGATGATGGACTGGATCTCCTTGTTCTCGAGCGTCTTCGCAAGGCGGGCCCGCTCGACGTTGAGGATCTTGCCGCGCAACGGAAGGATCGCCTGCGTCTCGCGCGCACGAGCTTGCTTGGCGGTACCGCCGGCCGAGTTCCCCTCGACGATGAAGAGCTCGGCCTCGTGCGGATCGCGCGTTTGACAGTCGGCCAGCTTGCCCGGCAGCGCAGTCGACTCGAGCAGCGTCTTGCGCCGCACGAGATCGCGCGCCTTGCGCGCCTCGAGCCTTGCTCGCTGTGCGCCGATGGCCTTGTTGGCGATCGCCCGAGCCTCGCTGGGGTGCTCCTCGAGGAACTCGGCGAGCTTCTCATTCATCTCGCGCTCGACGAAAGAGCGGATCTCGGTGTTTCCCAACTTGGTCTTGGTCTGGCCCTCGAATTGCGGGGTCCGGAGCTTGACCGAGATGATGGCGGTTAGGCCCTCGCGACAGTCATCACCTGTGAGTGCGGGATCTTTGTCCTTGAGCAAACCCTTGTTCTTCGCGTAGTTGGACACGACGCGCGTGAGGGAGCGGCGGAAACCCTCTTCGTGCATTCCGCCCTCGTGCGTGTTGATGTTGTTGGCAAAGGTGAAGACCGACTCGTTGTACGACGTCGTCCACTGCAGTGCGACCTCGAGTTCGTGATTCTCGGCTTTGCTCTCGAAACTGATGACGCGCTTGAACAGAGGATCGCGCGTGGCGTTGAGATGCTTGACGAAATCCACGATCCCGCCTGTGTAACGAAACTCCTCTTTGTGTTCGGGAGACTGCCGTTGATCTATCAGCCGGATCTCGAGACCCCTGGTGAGGAACGCCATTTCGCGCAGACGCTGGGCGAGCGTCTCGAACTTGAACTCGATGTCGTCGGTGAAGATCAACTGATCGGGCCAGAAGGTGACCGTCGTGCCCGTCCGCTTGAGGTTCTTGACGGCCTTTAGCTTGCCCTGGGGTTTGCCGCGCTCGTATTCCTGGTAGTGCAGCTTCCCGTCACGAGCGACCTCGACGATCAGCTTCTCGGAGAGCGCGTTGACGACCGAGACTCCGACACCGTGAAGGCCTCCGGAGACCTGGTAGCTCTTGCCCCCGAATTTTCCCCCCGCGTGGAGGGTGGTGAGAACGACCTCGACGGCGGAGCGACGCTCGCCCTTGGGATTGTCGACGGGGATGCCGCGCCCGTTATCGGTTACGCGGCACCCGCCGTCGGCGAGCAGCTCGACGATGATCCGGTCGCAGTATCCCGCCATGGCCTCGTCTACGGCGTTGTCCACGACTTCGTGGACCAAGTGATGGAGGCCGCGTATACCGGTGGACCCGATGTACATGCC
>JBOGWW010000249.1:0-2951 GCA_050693655.1 Actinomycetota bacterium
GACAAGGGCAAGGGCCACGAAAAGAAGAGCGACCCCGGCCAAGGCAAGAAGAGCGATGAGGAGCGCGGTTCCAGCAACAACGGCGACCGGGACGACTCAGATCGTGAAGACGACACCGCCGCAAGCGATCGCGGCAGGCGCAGCGACAAGGGAAGCGGTGACAACCAGCGCGCGGACCAAAACGACCGCCACGACACCCGCAAAGACTCCGACGAAGACGACGAGCAGGATGACGATGGCGACGACGATCAAGATCCCAACGACCAGTCCAATCACAGCTCGGACGGATCTCGAGGTCACAGCAAGGCGCGCGGGCCCAAGGCGTAACGCTACTTAAGAATTACGGCTAGCCGAGGGCGACCGGGTCGGCTTCTCCCGAAGTGTAACGACGCACGATTTCGGCTTGGATCACGTCCATGACCTCGTGCAGCTTGCGCCGGCGCTCCGACAGGTTGCGCTCGTGGTCGGCGAGGCTCGACATGATCTCCTTGATCTCATCACTCTGCAGCCGATTGAGGCGCGTCATGGTTTGCTCGCCCGCGATCTCCTCGATTCGCCGTCTGGGGATATCCGCGTTGCGGGGTATGGAAAGGTCCGGAGCACGCGAGGGAAGTGGGGATTCCTCGCCCCGCGGCTCGGCCGAGCCGAGAATCTCCGGCAGACGGGAAAGCAGATCCTGATCCTGCTGCCCCGAACGACGCTCGAGCTCGGCCCTCAGGATGTCTATCCGGGCATGACACAACCTGCGCTCGAACGAGACCTCGTTTTCCACCTCGCGGCATTCGTCCCGCAGCGAACGGAGGTCCTCGAGGCTGCGCCCCCCCAGGTTCTCCACATAGTCGGGCTCGGCGATCGCTTCGTACCGCCTGCGTCGGTGTGAGTTCATTGAACTGAGGTTATACGAAGCGGCGTTAGAGACCCAGAAGCTTCCGTGCCACATCCGGAGTTGCGATCTCTCGCCCCGCCTCTCGGCCCAGGGCGGCCACCCGCTCGATCAGCTGCGAGTTGCCATCAGCAAGCCGGCCTCGTTCAAAGTAGATGACGTCCTCGATGCCCGTCCTCACGTGGCCCCCCAGTCCGATCGCGGCCTCGGTCACAGCGAGGTGGGAGCGTCCGATCCCCGTGGCGCTCCAGGTGGCTTCTGCGGGGATGCGTTGAGCCAGCCAGGCGACCGAGTCATCCCACACCGGCATGGCGCCCGGTACTCCCAAGACGAAGTCGTAGTGCCGGTGATGGTCTCCCCCGCGCTCCTCGTAGACACGCTGCGCATTCGCGATCATGCCCGGCTCGAAAATCTCGAATTCGGGCACGATCCCGAGATCCCGCATGCGGGCATAGAAGCGCTCGATCAAAGCCTCGGGGTTCCAGAACACCTCGGAGCCGAAGTTGACGGTTCCGGTGGTGAGCGAAGCCATTTCGGGCCGTAGCTCCAGGGGAGCGATGCGCATCTCCTCGGTGTCGGTAACGGCGCCCCCCGAGCTGAACTGCACGATGATGTCGGTCGCGCTCTCGATTGCGTCCCGCGCGGCACGGTAGGCGTCCACGTCCATCGTCGGCCCTCCACGGACGTCTCGGACGTGCAGGTGATAGATGGATGCTCCTGCTGCGCGGCAATCCGCAGCATCGCGTGCGATCTCCGCGGCGGTGAGTGGAAGGCCCGGTTGCTGAGCGCGCGTTACCTCGGCCCCCACCCCAGCGCAGGTGATGATCAGCGGCTCCATCGGGCCGACCTTAGACGGTCGTTAGCAGATAGAGGCGACCAGAGGATAGGGATTGACCGCGCTCCCGCCGCCGGGGTGGAACTCGAAGTGAAGGTGAGGGATGCCGGTTGCGTTGCCCGTGTCACCAACCTTGGCGATCTGCTGGCCGGCTCGAACGGATCCCCCGTTTACGAGGTTCTCTTGATTGTGCATGTACCAGTACGCGTTGCCATCGCTTCCACTGAGGATTTGCCAGTTACCCGCACTGCCTCCGTACCCCGAGTAGGTGATGGTGCCCGAAACGATCGCCACCACCGGTGTGCCGTAGTCGGCCATCATGTCGACACCCTGGTGCGAGCGGCCGCCGGAGCGCGGATAGCCCCAGGAGTCGATGAAGGAGACCGGGCCCGCGACGGGGCACGTCTTACCGTTCGTGGACACCGTCGGCACGACCGGGCTCGGTGAACCGCCCCCACCGGAGTTCGACTGCTGGGCGGCGGCCGCCGCTGCTGCCTCTCGCGCTCGCTCGCGCGCGATCTGTGCCTTGAGGTCCTTGTATTCGGCGGTCACCGAGGCCAGCTTGTTCTGGAGTTCGGTTTTCTCATCCTCGAGCTCCGCCAGGGTCTCTGCCAGTGCCTCGGAATCGATCTCGAGCTGTTTCTCGAGCTGCGCCAACTCGGAGTTGTTTCGCTCGAGCTGGACGAAGACGTTGCCCTCTTCCTCGGCGACCCGCGCGAGCATCTCCGCACGATCGGCGAAGTCACCGAAATCCTCTGCGGCGAGCAGTGCCTCGACGGCTCCAGCCCCGCCCGACATATAGAGCTCTTGGGCGCGCGCCACGACATCTTTGGTGAGTTGATAGTTCTGCTCATCGAGCTCGGTGCGCTTCTTGTTCACATCGTGGATGCGCGTTCGCAGCCTGAATTCCTCGGCCCGAAGCTGCTCGACTCGCTGCGCCGAGGCGTCGAGCTCCGCTTGGAGCTGTTGCATCTGATTCTCGTACTCGGAGAGGGACTCCTGTCCCGAGGCGCGCTGCGCCAGGGCCGGAACCAGAGACAGCGCCACAAGGAAACCTGCGACCGCGATGCGGGCCGCGCGCGTTGGTACTGCGAAGCTCACTCAAGACCTCCCGGCGGACGGTGTTCCCGCGACAACAGATGCCCGACCGCCACTTCCTTCGCGACCATCGTACGTTTGGAGCCCGGACTTTAGCCGTATCCCGATAATCGCTCGGTGCACGCTAGCATGCCC
>JBOGWW010000250.1:0-6374 GCA_050693655.1 Actinomycetota bacterium
GTGGTGGGTTGACGACGCTCGTGGATGGGTCCTTGTCGCTCCCTAAGGAAGCCGGCGTCGCGTCCCCCGCTCACGGCCAGGATCTCGGCCACGATCGCCGCTGCAATCTCCTCGGGACCCTCGCCGCCCAGGTCGAGCCCCGCGGGTCCGTAGGTGCGTTGCAGTTGCTCTCTGGTGGGCTTGAACCCTTCGCCTTCGAGGTCGCCGAGCAGGCGCTGCAGGCGGGCGCCGGGCCCCAGCATGCCGACGTAGGCAGCCCGGCTGGGCAGCAGCGAGCGAAGGTAGTCCCGATCCCTGAGGTAGTTATGGCTCATCACGACCACGTAACTGCGCTCGTCTATGGCGGCGCGCTCCGCCACCTCGTCCGGCTGGCATTCGACGAATGAGTGAGCACCTTCAAAGCGGTCTGAGTCGAGGAAGGAGGCGCGGTCGTCCACCACCTCCACGCGCCAGCCGAGCTGAGCGCCGGCTCGAACCAAGGGAATCGCGTCGTGGCCGGCCCCGCACACGACGAGCCTGAGCGGGGGCCGGAGTACCTCGATGAAGACCCTTGCCTTGCCCGCTCCGGTTTGCAGCCTTAGGGCGTCGGTCGTCCCGTCGTCGAGTGCCCGCGCCGCCTCGCCGGCGGCCGCCTTCGTCAATGCGTCGTCGCCCAGCGAGCCCGTCGCACCCTCGTTGGGATACATGACGATGCGCGCCCCCTGATTCACGCCCGCGATCGAGGAGGACAGTACGGTCACGGTCGCCAGCGACCGCTCCTGCTCGAGGGCCTCGCGCAGCACCGCCGCGCTCTCGACCGCGTTGGCCACGGGTTCGATGAAGACCTCGATGGCCCCGTTGCACCCCAGGCCCCAGCCCCAAACGACCTCGTCGTCGGCGGTCAGATCGTAGAACTCGAGGCGGGATTCGCCCGACTTCATCACATCCCGTCCGATCTCGGTGACCTGCCCCTCGAGGCAACCGCCCGAGAGATTGCCTATCGCGTCGCCCTCATCGGGAACTAGCAGGCGCGCTCCCGGGCGCCGGTAGGTCGAGCCCGTGACGGAGACGATAGTAGCCAGTGCCATCGGTCGCCCGCGCTCCTCCAAGTCGGCGACCGCGGCGAGCACCTCTACGGTTTCACTTAGGTTCATCGCACTCGCTCTGCTTCCCCCTGACCAAACCGCAACGTAGTGCTACGTTGATTCTGTTCATTATCGCCGGAGTCCGTCCTATCGGGGGGTGGGATTGCACCTCGACGGCTGGGATTCTGAATATCTTCGGGTGATCCTGCCGTCGCGCCTTCCTTTCGATGGACCTGGAGAAGGAGGTGGCCCTTGCGACGTATCTCGCTCGTCGTTAACGGGGTCCAGCATGAAGCGGTAGTCGAGCCCCGCCAGCTTCTCGTCTACCTCTTACGGGAGCAACTGGGGCTGACCGGCACCAACGTCGGCTGCGACACCTCGACCTGCGGAGCGTGCACGGTTCTGCTGAACGGGAGGTCGGCCAAGTCGTGCACGCTGCTCGCGGTGCAGGCCGACGGAGCCGAGGTCACCACGATCGAGGGCCTGGCGAGCAACGGAGAGATGCATCCCCTGCAGAAGGCCTTCCACGAGAACCACGGCCTCCAGTGCGGCTACTGCACGCCCGGAATGATCATGGCCAGCGTCGATCTCATCGACAACAACGGCGAGATGAGCGACGAGGACATTCGGATCGGACTCGAGGGCAACCTGTGTCGCTGCACCGGTTATCAGAACATCGTCAAGGCGGTCCAGCAGGCTGCGGGTGAGATGCGTTCGCCCGCGCGCACCTAGGGGGGTGAAGCATGGCACAGGTTAAGGAACAGGCAGAGCGCTACGTCGGTGGAGGGATCCTCCGCAAGGAAGACCCGGAGCTGCTAACCGGCGCGGCTCGCTTCATCGACGACATGTCGATTCCGGGCATGCTATGGGTCAGCTTCGTCCGGAGCCCCTTCGCTCACGCGACGATCAATTCGGTGGATACCTCGCGCGCCGCGTCCATGCCCGGTGTCAAAGGCGTCTACAGCGGCGCCGACCTTGCGGACGAATGGGCCGATGGACTTCCCTGCGCGTGGCCGGTGACCGAGGACATCAAGACTCCGACGCACTGGCCCATCGCTCAGGACAAAGCCTGTTTCGCGGGAGATCCAGTCGCCGTCGTGGTGGCCGAGACGCGCGCGCAGGCCGTGGATGCAGCCGAGGCCGTCGATGTCGACTACGAACCCCTCGACGTTGTCGTCGACATGGAGGCGGCGCTCGCCGACGGCGCGACCAAGGTGCACGACGATTTCGAGAACAACTCCGCCTACGTTTGGAACCTCGACGTCGGCGAGGTCGACCAGGTTTTCAGCGACGCTCCCATCGTCGTCAAGGAGCGTTACTACCACCCGCGACTGATCCCGAACGCCATCGAGCCGCGCGGGGTGGTGTGCCAGCCGAACCCGGCACAGGAGGAGTACACGCTCTACTCCGCAACCCAGATTCCCCACATCCTCAGGGTGACCCTCGCTCTCACGCTGGGCATGCCCGAGCAAAAGCTGCGCGTGGTCGCACCCGACGTCGGCGGCGGCTTCGGGTCGAAGCTGAACGTCTACGCCGAGGAGGCGACCTGCCTCGCGCTGGGACGAAAGCTCGGCGTACCCCTCAAGTGGACGGAGACTCGCTCGGAGGCATACCTGGCCACGATCCACGGCCGCGACGTGATTCAGGACATGGAGGTCGCGGCGGACGAAACCGGCAAAGTAGTCGGCTTCAGGGCCAACCTGCTCGCGGACATGGGCGCCTACCTGCAGCTCGTCACTCCCGGTATCCCGATCCTGGGCGCGTTCCTGTATCACGGGGTGTACGACGCGCAGGCATACTCGTTCACCTGCACGGGCGTGTTCACGAACAAGACGCCGACCGATGCCTACCGGGGAGCGGGGCGGCCGGAGGCGACCTACGCGGTCGAACGCATCATGGATGCGCTTGCGCGTCGCGTGGGCAAGGATCCGATCGAGATCCGCAGAATGAACTTCCTCGAACCCTTCGACGAGGCGCGCGAGGTCGCAAGCGGTCTCAGCTTCGACTCCGGCAACTACGAGGCCGCCCTCGACAAAGCGTTGGACATGTTCGGCTACGAGGACCTGCGCGCCGAACAGCAACGCCGGAGAGACTCGGGCGACGTCAAGCAGTTGGGCATCGGCGTCTCGACCTACATCGAGATGTGCGGACTGGCTCCCAGTCAGGTCCTGGCGTCGCTGCGCTACGTTGCGGGCGGCTGGGAGGCCGCGACCATCCGCTGCCACCCGACCGGCAAGGTCACGGTCATCACCGGAACCTCACCCCATGGCCAGGGGCACGTAACGGCCTGGTCCCAGATCGTCGCCGACGAACTCGGCGTGCCCTTCGAGGACGTGGAGGTGTTGCACGGTGACACCGCCATTAGCCCTCTCGGGATGGACAGCTACGGAAGCCGCAGCCTGTCCGTCGGAGGCGTCGCGCTGCACCACGCTTCCCAGAAAGTGATCACCAAGGCCAAGACGATCGCGGCACACGAGCTCGAGGTCTCCGAGGACGACCTGGAGTACGCCGGCGGAACCTTCTCTGTGAAGGGAGCGCCCGACAAGTCCAAGACGATTCCCGAGATCGCCTTCTCCGCCTGGACTGCGCACAACCTGCCCGACGGTACGGAGCCGGGGCTCGAGGAAACCCACGTCTTCGATCCACCCAACTTCACCTTCCCGTCGGGGACCCATCTCTGTGCGGTCGAGGTCGACACCGAGACGGGGATGACCAAGATCCTCAAGTACGTCGCGGTCGACGACTGCGGCATGGCCATCAACCCGACCATCATCGAGGGTCAGGTCCACGGTGGCATCGCCCAGGGCATCGCCGAGGCGATGTACGAGGAGGCCGTCTACGACGAGAACGGCGTGCTTATGACCTCCTCGATGTCGAACTACAGGGTGCCCTCGGCCGCCGAGCTGCCGTCGTTCGAGACCGACAGGACGGAGACACCGTCGACGACGAACGCCCTCGGGGTCAAGGGGATCGGGGAGGCCGGAACCATCGCTTCTCCGCCGGCCGTAGTAAATGCGACCATCGACGCCCTCACTCCACTGGGCATCGACCACCTCGAAATGCCCGTCTCGCCCGAACGGGTGTGGGCCGCAATCAAGGCCGCGGGAGGCTCGCCTACCGACGCCAGAGGGACGGACACGACCGCGGCAGGCAGTGGACTTGGCTCCGCCGAAGCAACAGGAGGTGAGAAATGATCCCGGCAGCCTTCGAGTACGAACTCGCCGAGTCCGGGGAGCATGCGCTCCAGCTTCTCGACCAGCACGGTGAGGATGCCAAGCTCCTGGCCGGAGGACATTCCCTCTTGCCGCTGATGAAGTTGCGGCTCGCCACGCCGTCGATGCTGATCGATGTGGGCCGCCTGAACGATCTGAGCTACATACGAGAGGACGGGGGCGCCATCGCCATCGGCGCTCTTACTCGCCACAGCGACATCGAGGGTTCGGATGTGCTCGAGCAGCACTGCCCCATCGTGGCCCACACGGCGGGTGAGATCGGCGATCCCCAGGTACGTCATTTCGGGACCCTTGGAGGATCCCTCGCGCACGGCGATCCGGCGTCGGATCTCCCCACTGTGATGCTCGCGCTCGACGCCCAGATGGTCGTGCGTTCGTCATCGGGCGAGCGAACCGTGGGGGCAAACGAGTTCTTCACCGGCCTGTTCGAGACCGCGCTCGGGCCCACCGACCTGCTGACCGAGATCCGCGTGCCGAAGGGGACCGGCGGATGGTCGTATCAGAAGTTCCATCACCGTGCCCAGGACTGGGCCATCGTCGGGGTGGCCGCGGTTCAGAACAACGGCAGCGCGTCGGTCGCGTTGACCAACATGGGCGAAGTACCCATGCGCGCGACGGGCGTCGAAGAGGCCCTGGCCTCAGGCAGCGACGCCGCTACCGCCGCCAACGAGGCGGCGCAGAACACGTCGCCGCCGAGTGATCCATTCGGAAGCGCCGATTACCGGCGCGATCTCGCCAAGGTGTTGACCCGCAGGGCGCTGCAGGAGGCGATGCGGCGGGAGTGAAACCCGCCCCAGGGAGGGGCGCGCGCCGGCAGGCAGCTAGACGAATTAGCCTGCAAGCGTGAGCGCCCCTCCTTTCGCGTCCGTCGAAGAGCTCGAGCAGAGCCTGCGCTCGCATTCCTACCTGCCCGATCGAGGGCTCGCGGTCGCCATCTATCTAGCGGTTTCGCTCGACCGGCCTCTGCTGTTGGAGGGCGAGGCCGGCGTAGGCAAAACGGAGGTGGGCAAGGTGCTGGCCGAGATGACCGAGCGCCGGCTCATCCGCCTCCAGTGCTACGAAGGCATCGATTCGAATCAGGCCCTGTACGACTGGGACTACTCGCGTCAACTGGTGGCGATCCGGGCGGCCCAGGCAGAGGGCAAGCCGATCGAAGACCTCTTCGGTGGTGCGTTTCTCCTCGAACGTCCTCTGCTCGACGCGATCAGAACGGGTCCCGGGGCGGTCCTGCTGATCGACGAGCTCGATCGCGCCGACGACGAGTTCGAGGCCTTTCTGCTCGAGGTGCTAAGCGAGTTCGCGGTGACCGTGCCCGAGGTCGGGCGCATCGCGGCCGCCCGGCCTCCCGCCGTCGTGATCACCTCGAACCGAACGCGCGAACTGCACGACGCCCTCAAACGGCGGTGCCTCTATCACTGGATCGATCATCCGAGCCTCGAGCGCGAGGTCGAGATCATCCGCACCCGCGCCCCCGGCGTCAACGAGTCGCTCGCGCGCGAGGTGGCGACCGCGGTGGAGAGACTGCGAACGCTCGAGGTCGCCAAGCGCCCGGGCGTGGCGGAGACGATCGACTGGGCGAACGCCTTGAGCTTTCTCGGAGCCGACACGCTCGAGCCGGGCCCGGCACTCGAGACCCTCGGCGCGGTGGTCAAGGACCACGAGGATCAGCAAGTCGTGGTCGCGCACATGCGGGAGGTGCTCCAGAACGACAACGATTGACGCCTCCGAGGATCCGGCCGCGCAGCTACTCGTCGGCTTCGGGCGAGAGCTACGCAGACGGGGGCTTCCGGTCGGAACCAATCGCATACTGACCTTCTGTCGGAGTGCGGCAGCCCTCGCCCCGCTCGACCGCAACACCCTCTATTGGGCGGGGCGCGCCAGTTTGATAGCTCATCCCGACCATGTGGTCGTCTACGACCGGGCCTTCGAGAACTACTTCCGCTCGAGGCTGCGCGAGCGCCTGTCCGACATGTTTTCGGGCGTACAGCCGGCGCGTCCCCAAGCGATCGAGATGCACCTGGGTGAAGCCCTCGTGGACGAGGGTGCTCCGGACCCTGGCGCCGAGGCCGATGAGCAG
>JBOGWW010000251.1:0-5013 GCA_050693655.1 Actinomycetota bacterium
CAGACACCTGACCCCCAAGGCACGGGCGATCCGAGCAACCCCCACGGGGGCCTTGCCTCCGAGACTCTGATCATCGAGCCTGCCTTCACCGGTGACCACGAGGTCGGCTTCCTCGATCGCCTCGCGGAGTTGGGTCGCTTCGGCCACCACCTCGAAGCCGTCGCCGAGCTCCGCCCCGAAAAAGGCGCGCAGACCGGCGCCGGTGCCGCCCGCGGCCCCCGCGCTGGGGAGACCGGCGACGTCGATGCTGAGATCCTCCTCGATTCGTCGCGCGAGCGTCGTCAGTCCCTCCTCGAGGACCTCCACCTCCTCGTCGCTCGCCCCCTTCTGAGGCGCGAACACGAGCGCCGCACCGGATTCGCCCAACAGCGGGTTATCGACATCGCACGCGGCAACGAAAGTCGCGGCGCCGACTTCGGGTCTCACCTTCGAACCATCGATTCGGGCGAGGTGCCCGAGTGAACCTCCGCCCTGAGGCAGTTCCTTTCCGTCGCGGTCGAGAAAGCGCCAGCCAACCGCGCGGGCGGCTCCGGTGCCACCGTCCGTCGAGGCGCTGCCACCTACCCCGATGAGGATGCGGCGCTCTCCGTCATCCAGCGCCGCCGCGATGAGCTGGCCCAGTCCGAACGTCGAGGCGGCCAGGGCATCACGTTGGTCGGCACCGACCAGGGTCAGTCCGGCCGCATCCGACATCTCGATGGCACAGGACCCATCGGCGAGGTGCGCCAAAGGAGCCTCGACCAGTCCCGCCAATGGCCCGCTTACCCTCCTCGTGGAGACCCGGCCACCATGCGCAAGGAGCAGCGCGTCGACCGTTCCCTCGCCACCATCGGCGACGGGGCGAAGGGTCAGAGAGGCGTGCGGAATCACGGCGCGCACGCCCTTCGCAAGCGCCTCGGCGACCTCCGTAGCGCTCAGCGTTCCCTTGAACTTGTCCGGCGCAATGACGACGTGCACGCCACTACGATACGAGGCGGTGAGGAAGAACACAGGAGTAGTGCTCGTCTCGAACCGGGGCCCCGTCTCTTTCATCGAGGGCGACGACGGCTACGAGCTGAAACGGGGAGCCGGAGGTTTGGCGGGGGCCATGGACCCCGTCGCCCGAGAGCTGGGTGATGAGGCGGTCTGGATCGCGGCTGCAACCTCGGACACCGACAGGAAGGCCCTGGCCGCCGGCGCGGCCGAAGGGCTACCGGAGGAACTCGGTTACCGAGTGCGACTGCTCGGCATCGACCAGGGTGACTACTCTCGGTATTACGACGTCGTCTCGAACCGCATGCTGTGGTTCGCGAATCACTGCCTGTGGGACGAGCTCTCGATCGGCGACTTCGGCGAGGACGAGCTGGGAGCCTGGGAATCCGCGTACGTTCCCGTCAACGAGGCCTTTGCCGCTGCGGTGCTCGATGAATCCGACCCCGACGATCTCATCCTCTTTCAGGACTACCACCTTGCCGTCGCACCGCGCCTGGTGCGAGAGAAAAGACCCGAACAGACGATCTTTCACTTTACGCACTCGTCCTTCTGTGCCCAGGGACTGGATCCTCTGCCGGAGCCCGTTCGCCGCGGCGTCATCGAAGGTCTCTTGGGCGCCGACCTGCTCGGATTTCACGTCGCCGCCTGGGTCGAGGCGTTCATCGACTGTTGCGAAGAAATGGGTTACAGGGTCGACCGCTCACGCGGTTGTATCGAACACGACGAGGCAATCACCTGGGTGCGCGCCTACCCGATCCCCATCGACGCGGCGGCTCTGCAGGAAATGGCGGACTCCGAGATCGTTCGGACTTGGGGCGATCGTTTCCTCGAAGAGGCAACCGGACCCGCGCTCGTGCGCGCGGACAGAACCGAGCCATCCAAGAACATCGTGCGTGGGTTCGAAGCCTTCGGCCTCCTGCTCGACCGTCGGGAGGATCTGCGCCACGTCACCTTCTTTGCGTGCTTGTACGGCTCGCGCCAGACAATGGACGAGTACCGTCGGTATATCGACGACATCAACGAAAGCATCGCCCGCGTCAACGCTCGACACCCGGATGCGATTCGCATGTTTCTGAAGGACGACTATGAACGCACACTCGGCGCGCTTTCGATCTACGACGTGCTGTTGGTGAACCCGATCATGGACGGCATGAACCTCGTGTCGAAGGAAGGGGTCGCCGTCAACCGCCGCAACGGAGCACTGGTGCTCTCCAAAGGTGCGGGCTCCTTCCAGGAACTCGGCGAGCACGCGGTGCAGATCGAAGATGCGCTCGACATCGAGGAGACCGCCGGGGCCATCGAGCGGGCGCTGGAGCTGTCGGAACGACGGCGGCGCCAGGCCCTCCACGCGGCGCGCGCGGTCGTCGAGGCGACCAAGCCGGAGGACTGGATCTACGCCCAGATAGACGACCTCGAGGCCATCGCCGAAGACGGCAAGCCCCAGTCGCCTGTCTGAGGCAGAAAAACCAAAGGCGGCATCGAAGGGGGCAGCTGGATGGGTGGCCGGGCTTTCGGGGGCCCGCCCTAGCCCGACCCGGGAACGGCGTGAATCACGACGTTTTCGGGCTGAACCTCGCCGCTTCGTTCCTTCGGTGCCGGTTTTTCATTTGGTTCTACGCTTCCAGCAGCGAACGCAGCCAGGCGACCGTTGCCCGGGGCCCCTCCACGATCTCGTCGGCGCGCTCGAGCAGTTCCTCGGGAGATTCGTCGGAGCGCACTCCCACCCGTACCGTCGCCACGCCCTGAGCGGCCAACTCGTCGAGTGCGTCGAACGCAGCCAGGTCGCCCACGTCGTCACCCAGGAACGCGGCCGCTCGTAGCTCGTGCTCCTGCGCCAGCCGCTTTACGACGTCGGCCTTCGAGAAGTCGACCGGAGGCTTCAGCTCCATCACCATGCGCCCGGGCAGCATCCTGAGCCCGTGCGCCCCGGCGACGTCTTCGGTGATTCGTTCAAGCGACTCCCTAGCCTCGCGGGAAACGGGGGCATTTCGGTAGTGCACTCCGACGACGGCCTCTTTGTCTTCCACCAGCACTCCGGGTATGCCCAGCTCTGCGCAGCGCTTCTCGAGTTCGGCACGAACCTCGGCCATCACCCCCGCGTACGGAGCCGCGAAGTCGGACAGCTCAACGCGGCCATCGACCACGTGCTCCGCCCCGTGAACTCCCCAGATCTCGATGTCGGGACCGAGCCATTCCAGCAGTTGCCGGGCGGACCGGCCGGAGACGATCGACACCACGGCGAGCTTGGGGGCGAGTTCGCTCAATACCCCACGCGCGCCCTCGACGGGCCTCGCGTCCGAAGGCACCTCGACTATGTCGGAGATCGTTCCATCGAAATCGAGGAACACGCCCGAGCGTTGGGGATTCGCTGCGACCGCAGCTCGAAAATCACTCGTCATCGCTAGCACCCTAGCCCTCCCTAGACTGAGTCGATGCCGGTCCGGCTTCTCATGGTTCTGATGGTGCTGCTTCTGAGCGGATGCCGTTCCGACCGCGTGAACCTGGAGTACAGCTATGAGCCGGGAACCGAGCTCAACTATGTGTTGGTTGCCACCGCGAGTTCGAGTTGGGATGTCGCCGGCCGGGGAGAGGGCTCCTACGAAGTCACGTTCGAGGTGTCGGAGGTCGTTGAATCCCGCGACGAGGAGGGCGCGGTCATCGACATCTCGTTGACGCCCGTCGACGTGGTGGAGAGGGGGCTGCCCTCGCCCGGCACGGGCCCCCGCAGCTTTTTCTTGCGGGTTGGACCCAGCGGTGAGGTGCTCGAAGTACTGGCCGTCGATGGCGTACCGGCGGAGTCGCTCGATCCCGATCAACTCGTATTCATCGGCACCCACCGCCCTCCGCTCGCGCTCGATCCAGTGAGACTTCAGGACACCTGGCGGAGCCGCCAGGAGGTGCAGGTCGGCCCGGTCTTCCAACAGGTGGACACGCTCGGAACCCTCGAGTCGCTCGACCGCGACGGCCGGGGTAAGTTCGCTCGAATCGATTACGTCGGGGACGGCCCCTTGAGCTTCACCACGACGCTTCCACAGGGGACGGCCGAGCTCACCGGCTCGGCGAAGACCATCACCGATGCGGTGTTCGATCTCGACGACGGTCTGCTGCGAAGCTCGGACTCGACCACCGAGGGGACCTTCGAGGTGAGGGTGGTACCGGCGCTGGGCGGCGCGCCGATCACGGGAACGCTGGATTTCGAGTTGAACCTCGACCTCGACTCGCGGGGAGAACGAAGTTAGCTCTCGTCGACCCCCACGACTACGTGCAACGCGACCTGCGTCGAGAGGTTGTCCGGTTTCGACTTGACTTGCCATCCAAATCGCTCGGCTAGGCGGGCGGCGGCTTCCTCGGATTCCGCGTACGACCAGAGAACCGTCGTCTCCGTGTACGTGATCGCTGCCGGAACCACGTTGACCACCTGATAGCCGAGCTCCTGCAGTCGCTCGGCCATGGCCTGGTCTGCCCCCGCGACGTTCGTGCCGTTGAGCACCTGCACGGTCATGCCCTCGGTGATGAGCGGGGTCTCTTCCTCTTCCGGCTCCGCGCCCGCTCCGTCCGGAGACTCCTCCGGCTCTACCGGCGTCGCTTCCGCGGGCGGTTTGCTGCGCGGGCTCGGATTCTCGGCTTCGCTCACCACCGGGCCCTTCGAGGGGTCGAGTTCCTCGTCGCCCAGGGCACCGACCCCGGTCCACACCGCCGAGACGCCCACCACCGTGAGAAGAATCCAGGGCAGCGCGTACTTCAGGATGGAGAGGTAGTACCGCCACTGCCGAGGAGAGGAGTGCCTCCCCACTGCCCTACCTCCCCGGTGATCCCAGCACTAGCGCCGGCTTGACTGGTACTCCGAGCCCAGCAAGCGGGCGACGCGTTGCTTCTGCCGGTAGCTGCGCAGGCGCTTGAGTCGCTTGACCAGAATGGGGTCGTGGGCCAGGGCCGCAGGGTTCTCGAGCAACTCGTTGAGGATCTGGTAGTAGCGCGTGGCAGACATGTCGAATCGCTCGCTGATGGCTTGCTCCTTGACGCCCGCGTGCTTCCACCAGG
>JBOGWW010000252.1:0-9899 GCA_050693655.1 Actinomycetota bacterium
TCGAATGTCGGCGAGAGCCCTGGTGCGACCATCGGCCATCAGAATCGGGGTGTCGCCCGCCATGCAGTAGCTGCAGGCATGGCTGCAGCCCCGGTAGGGGTTGATCGTGTAGTTGAAGGGCATCCGGTCGCCGGGCACGTGGTTGATGATCGATTTGGCCTCGACCTCGATGAAGGTGATCCCTTTGAAGTGCGGGGTGTTGAAGGTCCTTCGCCCGAGCTCGAAGAGCTGCTCTGCCATCACCTCACGCTATCGAACATATGTTCGATAGTCAAGAGAGGTGGCGTCAACGAAGCGAAGTGGAACTCATTCGGGGCCTGGGGGGTCGCGAGTTCTTTGTAGCGCGGTGACCGGATAGCGAACAAAGCGGTACAAGGAAGCGGTCCGCCCCACGAGGGTCAGCTCTCGGGCAGCGGACGGGAGGCGCTGAAGTAGGTCGCCAGCTCCACGAACAGGATCGCGCCCAGGATCAGCATGGCCCCCGTCAGATCGAATGCGGTGAAGCGCTCCCCCGCGAGCCAGAACGCGAACAATCCGGCGAAGGCGGGCTCGCTCGCGAGAATTACCGCGGTGCGCGCCGGCGGGGCGTGCTGCTGCGCGTACGTCTGCACGAAGAAACCAAGCGCACTTGCGACGAGCGAGGTAATCAGAAGCGCGCTCCACACCGTCGCGCCTCGAGGCACCGTGAGGTCCCTTGCGATGGCGGCGATGACGAGCGGGATGAAGCCGGCGACGCCCAGCTGAACGGCGAGGAGCGCTCCGATCTGATGCTTCTTGATCGCTCGGTCGGTGGCGAGGATGTGAAACGCGAAGGAACAGGCACATCCGAAGACGAGCACATCGCCGGAGAGGACTCCACCGACGCCCGACAGAAGATAGAGCCCGAAGGTCGATACGCCGGCCGCGACCCATGCGTACCAACCGGTCCTCTGACGGAGAAACAGCATCCCGAACAGGGGTGTGAGCACCACGAACATCCCGGTGATGAATCCCGCGTTGGACGCGGTGGTGTACTTGAGACCGATCGTTTGAAAGATGTAACCGGCCGTGAGGAATCCACCCATGATGCATCCCGCGATCCAGCCGCCCGGATCGAGGGCCCTGAGCTCTCTGTGGAAGATCAGCGCCACGATCAACGACGCGGGAATGAAGCGGTAGGCGAGGAAGGTCATGACGGCGATCTCGTCGACCGCGTCCTGCACCATCGTGAAGGTCAGGCCCCAAACCGCGGCGATGCCGACGAGAGCTAGTTCGGGCAACGGCAGGCGCCCCTCGGTTCGAGTGACGGATCGTGAGGATGTCGCCATGACGATGAGGCTCCCACAGGTTTGATCGAAGAGACGCGCAAAGGAGCCCCCGAAGGGACTCCCTTGGTTGGCCGTTGGAGCTTGTCAGTGGGTCTTGGTCTGCTCCACCTCGCCGCGCCACGCGCCGGTTTCCCGTCCGTCCCGGGACTCGATGAAGTCCTTGAAGCGCAACATGTCTCCCCTGGCGCGGGACTTGATCGCCCCGGTGACGTCACCGGTCTTCTCCACGATTCCTTCGGGGTCGAACTTCATCTGAAGCATGATCTTCGTTTCGTTTTCACCAAGGCGGTGAAACGTCACGACCCCGGCCTGCTTCGGGCCTTCGACCGTGCGCCAAGCCACGCGTTCGTCGGGATTCTGCTCCGTGATCAGAGCATCGAACTCCCGCCTCTGTCCTCCGATCGACGTGACCCAATGCGTCTTCGTGTCGTCGAGTTGCGTGATCGATTCGACGCCTTCCATGAACTGAGGAAAGTCCTCGAACTGAGTCCACTGGTTGTAGGCAGTGCGAACCGGTACTCGAACTTCAACGGCTTCTTCGATGGTGGACATCGTGCCAGCCTCCTCGACTAGAGGTCCGTACCCAACGCGCGTACCCACAGAGCGGCGCGCAAACAAGCTCCTAGTGGTTGAGCTCGTTCAGTCTCCTGGCGATTCGAGCAGCATCATCGCGGGGCAGCCAGCGTGCGATCGAATCGGAAATGGCTTCCGGCGTGACCTCGAGCCCCTGCGCTCTCAGTGCAAGGATCGTCTTGAAGATGAAGCCGCGGTACTCCCCCGGTATTTGGATGCCCGCCGCGGTGCCCCGCCGGTCGAACTCGCGCTCGAGCTCGGCGAGGTCCGGGTTCTCCCACCAAGCGCCATCGGCGACGGGCGCCACCCCCGGCCTGCGGAGGGGAACTACGTTGATGGGACGCGACCCCTCCCGCCGCCACCTCGGCGCCGCGTGGTAGTCGGGTTCGAACTCCTGGCGCCGTTCATCGAGGCGCTTGAGGTCCTCGGTATCGTCGATCCGAAGGATGAGTCTCAGCGTTCGATCCCGTTCGTCGGGAAGGTTGCCCGCATTTCTAAACGCCAGAGCCTCTGCGGTCGTCAAGCGTTGGGCGGGGGATTCCTTCGCGCTGCGTTCGGGTGCACGCCAGCGCGCCAGTTCGCGCTCGAGCTCCTCCGTGCTCATCAGATACCAGCCGTCGGAGAGCCCTTCGGTCACGGTACGACTCGGGGAGCGCGCGTCTTGAGGAAGCCGGCAAACATCACGCTTACTCCGATAAACAATCCGACGGCGAAGATCACGTCTTCGACCGAGCCCGTGGCGATGCGCGCCATCTCGCTCGCGACGGCGACGACCGTCGTCCCGAGAGCGATGAGGAGGTTGGCCCCGGCAAGTCGCCTCAGATGAGGTTGGCGTTGGCGCGCGAGTCGCGCCGCCGACCACAGGGCTCCTCCCACCACGATCAGGAATCCGGTTATGGAGAAGTAGCGTGAAAGCAGGCGTACCCCCTCCGACAAAACCTCGGCGCCCCGCGGGATGCCCTCCGTATCGAGACCGGCGCCCGCGATGCTAGCCCTGAAAACGATGACCGCCGCCACCGTAGAGGCGGCCGCCAAGAGTACTGCGGCCCCGTCGGCAACCCGGCGGGACGCCAGCAGATAGAGAGTGCCGAGGGCCAGCGCCGGTACGTTCAGGATGGCCCCAAAGAGATAGTAGGTGCGAAAGATGAAGGGGGACCAGCCGGCAAGGGAGCCGTAGGCCGCCGCGGCGGATGCCAGCGAGAACATCCCCAGCGCCACCGACCAAGCCAGCACGTTGGGGCGGCGTTTGTCCGCGAACTGAATCGCAAGCAGCCACGAGAAGTAACCGCTAACGATTGCCGCTGCGAGCGGGAACACCCACATGCAAACTCCTGCGCACCTCGAGAGACATCCGCCGGACAGGATACTTGCCGGCTACTCCCTGGATCGAAGTGCTCGGGCGAGGATCCAGGCAAAGGCGGCGGCACCAACCGCCAAGCCGCCGCCGAGAACGAGCGTCACCCATCCCGGGACGTCGCCAACCGCCCAGACGATCACGGCCAGCACGCTCACCGCGCCGACCAACGCGGCACCGGCCAGCAAGGCCGCAACCGCCCATGAAACGACCTCGCGTGAGTCTGGACCCGTGGAGTCGTCCTTCCTTGCCTCCACCTACAGCTCCCTTCGCATTCGCCCCTCTTACCCTAAGGTCCCCGAGAGTCAAAGAAAGGCGTTTAGAGGAATCCGCAAAATCCAAGCACGGCTGAGGAGATGTTCGTCGCAGGGAGCGAAGAATCCCATTTATCGTTCCAGTTCTTTTCGAACGGCCATTCAGGATGTTGCGCACCGTAGGGTTGGTGGATGAGACCGCTGAGGGTGAGCGCCACCGACTACCACACGGGCGGAGAACCGTTTCGCATCGTGACCGGAGGCATCATGCCGCTCCCGGGAGCCACCATCCTCGATAAGCGGCGCTACGCCTCGGAGCACCTGGACGATATCCGCAGATTGTTGGTGTTCGAGCCGCGTGGTCACGCCGACATGTACGGCTGCTTTGTTACCGAGCCCGTCGATTCCGACGGTGATCTCGGGGTCGTCTTCTGGCACAACGAGGGCTACAGCACCGCGTGCGGCCACGGTACGATCGCTCTGGTCACCTGGGCGATAGAAAGCGGCCTCGTTGACGCCGGTGACGACGAAGCCGCGGTCGTGGTCGATGCGCCCTCGGGGAGGCTCCAAACCGTGGCACGTATCGAGGACGGCCACGTCCGTTCGGTGCGGTTCACCAACGTGCCTTCCTACGTCCACTCCCAAGACGTGGTCGTGTCGACCCGCAGCGGGAGGGTCCACCTCGACATCTCCTACGGTGGTGCCTTCTACGCCTCGGTGCATGCGCTCGACGTGGGGTTGAGCGTGCAGTCGTCGGACCTGACGGCCTTGATCGAGCTGGGCCGTGAGATCAAGCATGCGATCGAGAAGGAGCATGAGGTCGCACACCCCATCGTGCCCGAGCTGCGCGATATCTACGGGGTGATCTTTTACGAGCAGTCCGACGCGTCCGGGGGCCCGGCTCAGAGAAACGTAACGATCTTCGCCGACGGTGAGGTGGATCGTTCTCCATGTGGGAGTGGTACTTCCGCCCGCCTCGCGCTGCTCGACAAGTCGGGCGAGCTGCCCCGCGGCGAAACACTCTTTCACAGCAGCATTGTCGACAGCGTCTTTCGCGCACGCGTCGTCGGAGATGCCGAAGTCGGCGGAATGCCGGCCGTGATCACCGAGGTCGAGGGCAGCGCGTTCGTCTGCGGATTTCATCACTTCGTGCTCGATCCCGAGGATTCCATCGGCCCCGGCTTCCTCTTGCGCTGATGACCCCGCCGTTCCTGGGTCCGGAGGATCTGCGGAGGGCACTGACGATGCGCTCTGCCATCGATGCGCTGGACGCCGCGTTCGCGGGCGAGCTCCCGACGGCTCCGCCCCGCTCTCACCACGGCGTCGGCAGGGGCGACCTGCTGGTGATGCCTGCCTGGAGCGATGAGCTGGGTGTGGGGGTGAAACTCGTCACGGTGGCCCCCGAAAATCCCGGCGGTGGACTACCTCTGATTCACGGCGTCTACGCGCTCTTCGATCGAGAATCGCTCCAACCCACCGCGCTGCTGGACGGAGCGGCCCTCACGGCTGTCAGAACGGCCGCGGTCAGCGGGGTGGCGACCCGGCACCTGGCCAGGCCCGACGCAGAGATCCTCGTTGTGATGGGTGGAGGAACCCAGGGACTCGCCCATGTCGAGGCGATGGCCGCGGTACTCAAGCGGCTGGAGATCGTGCGCTGCGTTTCGCGCACCGAAGCGTCGGCCGAACGACTGGCGAGGCGCGCGCACGAGCTTGGGCTTCGAGCCGAGGTCGCTCCGCCCGAATCGGTCGCGAGTGCAGACGTCATCTGCACGTGCACGACGAGTTCGGTGCCGCTCTTCGATGGCTCCCGGCTTCAGTCGGGAGTCCATCTCAACGCCGTGGGTGCTTACAAACCCGACGCCCGGGAGTTGGATGACGCGACCATCGCGCGCGCCAGGGTCTTCGTCGAGGTGAAGGAATCCGCCCTGCATGAAGCGGGTGACCTGCGGCTGCCCGTCGACTCGGGCCTGCTGGCTCCCGAGGACGTCACCGAGCTTGGCGACGTGGCCGGAAAGCGGGCCGCGGGACGCGCCGCAGCCGGCGACATCACGCTCTTCAAGTCGGTGGGCATGGCCTTCGAGGATCTGGTAGTCGCGGCGGCTGCCCATAGCGCTCTCATGGAGGCATAGCGCACGACTGGCACCTTTCCTCCAAGGAAATCCTGATCGCAGGGATCAGGCAAGCACGCGCTTCTTGAAACCTTCGATGCCCAACCAGCTCAGAAGAGCCACGAAACCGATGAGGCCCGCATAGATGACGGGCACGGGCATGTGAGGAAACTGCGGGGTAAGCGCGGTGCGGAACGCCTCACCCATGTACACGAGGGGGTTCAGCAAGACGAGCCACTTCAGCCAGGGGATCGGATCGAGGCTCGCCCACGGGTAATAGGTTGCCCCGAGGAAAGTCACCGGGATGACGATCACGCTGAAGATCAGCGGCACCTGTTGTGGCTTTGCCCGCGTCCCGATTGCGAGCCCGAGTGAGGAGCCAACCAGAGCCGCGAGCGGAAGAAACGTCACCAACTCGAACCACTGGACCTCCAAGCTCACGTCGGTGGCGGGCACGATGGTGGCCAAGGGAAACACGACGAGTCCTGCCAGAATGCCCTGCAGCGCGCCCGAGACCAGCTTTGCGGCACCTACCGCCCATACCGGCAGCGGAGCCATGGCGCGATCTTCGATCTCGCGCGTGTAGCTGAATTCGGTCACGAGAGGGAGCGCAACCGCTTGGATTCCCTGGAAGATGCACGCGATCGCAACCACGCCGGGCACCAAGAGGCTCGAGAAATCCTCCTGACCGCGCGCGCCGCCGATGCCTTGACCGATCTTGGGAAACACGTAGGTGAAGACAAAGACGAACAGCAACGGTTGCATGATCGTGCGGACGGCGAACAGGACGAGGTTCTTCCTCAGAACCGTCACGTCGCGAATCAACAGGGCCTTGAACGCGGCCATCGAGGAAGAGCGGGATGCCCGCATCTGACTCAGGGGTCGTGGTTGCACCCTCATTCTCTTAGTTCCTTACCGGTGAGCGCGATGAACACCGCTTCCAGCGTCGGTTCGGCGATCGAGAGATCCGTTATGTGGAATCCGCCATCCTCGACGTAGCTCACGATCCGAGGAAGAATGCCGTTTGATCCGCTCAGTGCAATGCGCACATGCTCCTCCACGACGTGAACGCCCGTCACACCGCGCATATCTTCGATGTGCCGCGCGAGTTCCTCCAGCCTCTCATCGGCCGTGATGGTCACTATGGTGTCCGCTCCGATGGAGCGTTTCAGGGCGATCGGAGTGTCGAGCGCAAGCAACTTGCCGTGATCCATGATCGCGACCCGCCTACAGAGTTGCTCGGCCTCCTCCATGTAGTGGGTCGTCAGAAGGATCGTCTGACCCGCATCGTTGAGTTCACGGAGGATGTCCCAGAGCGCTAGCCTGCTTTGCGGGTCGAGTCCCGCCGTTGGCTCGTCCAGGAACAAGACCTGCGGTCGGTGCAGGATCGCCCTTGCCACCATGAGTCTCTGCGCCATACCTCCCGAAAGAGTGGCCACGTCCACATGTGCTCGGTCGGAAAGTCGGAAGAGCTCGAGACTCTCATCGGCGCGCTGGCGCGCCTCGCGCGAACTCATCCCAAAGTAGCGGCCGTGGAAGTAGAGGTTCTCCCACACGTCGACGCTGCGATCCAAGGTATTCGATTGCGACACGACGCCGATGAGTTGCTTTGCGATAGTGGGCTGCGCCACGACATCGACATCCCTTACGGTGGCCGTGCCCTCGGTCGGGATAACGCGGGTGGTGAGCATGCCCACGGTCGTAGTCTTGCCCGCCCCGTTCGGACCCAGCAAACCGAAGATCTCCCCCACGCGCACCGAGAGGTCGAGAGCATCCACGGCCTTCAGTCCGCCTGGGTACACCTTCGTGAGACCGCGGGTCTCGATGACGAGAGTGGTCTCCGGTGGACTGGGGCGCGTTCTGTTGCTTGCCGTGGTCATGGCCCCCTAGCTTGATCGATCCTGGCTACGACGATTTTCGCCGGGCATGAGGATGCCTGACGTGCCGTCCGAAAGCGCCTATGCGTCCGATGAACTCCCCGCGTGCACGGGCGAGGGCGAGCGGTCGACTTCCTTGAGGTGGCGGACGACGGTTTGCGAGATGTCGCCCAGGACCTCGATCTGCTCCTCGGAGAGGAGATCGACGAAGTGCCGCCGGACCGAGTCGACGTGCGGTGGAGCGGCCGTCTCGATCGCTTCCCACCCCGCCTCCGTAAGTACCACCACCGCGCCGCGCGCGTCGGACTCACACTCCTCTCGGCGGACCAGCCCTCGTTGCTGCATCCGCGTCACGTGATGAGACAGCCGGCTCTTGGACCAGAGCATGAGCGTCGCCAGCTCGCTCAGGCGCATCCGCCGGCCCTCGGCTTCCGAGAGGTCGGAGAGCACGTCGTAGTCGGCCTCGGAGAACCCGCTGTCGCGGGCGAGGTCGCGGGCGAGCCGGAGGTCCAGCAGGGCGCGCATCCTGCGGTACCCGCGCCAGGCGCGGGCCTCGGACTCATTCAGCCACCGGGGTTCGTTCACCGGCTCGATTCTATCCGCTATTGGTTGACATGTCATCCATCTAGAGGTACCGTTCCGGTTGACACATCAACTAATAGCAGGAGGCGGAATGGCTGCCGGCGGGCAGACGCAGCGAGGAGCCCTCGGCCGGCGCCTGGTCGCCCTCTTCGCGGGGCTCTTGCTCTTCGGCGCAAGCATCGCCCTGCTCGTCCGCTCGGGGTTGGGCTTGGACTCGTGGGACGTGTTCCATCAGGGCCTGGCCGAGCGCACCGGGATGGGACTCGGAACCATCGTCATCGGAGTCGGCGCGGTCGTGCTGGCGTTGTGGATCCCGCTGCGACAGCGGCCGGGCATCGGCACCGTCGCCAACGTGATCGTGGTGGGGCCGGCGGTCGATCTGTCCCTCGCGGCGCTTGCCACACCGGAGAACGTCGTCGTTCGCGTCGCGTTCATGGTGGCCGGAATCATGACGAACGCGATCGCCACCGGCCTCTACATCGGAGCGGGGCTGGGCCCCGGACCTCGAGACGGGTTGATGACCGGATTGGTGAGCCGAGGTCTCTCGCTCCGGTTCGTGCGCACGTCGATCGAGCTGGCTGTACTCGGCGCGGGCTGGGTATTGGGAGGAACGGTCGGCATCGGAACCCTGGCCTACGCGCTCAGCATCGGGCCGCTCGTCCACTACCTCCTACCCCGCCTGACGATCGCGGACGACCGGCCTCTGGAAGCGCGCGTCGATCTCCGCGAGGAGGAGATGGCACATGACTGAAATCCTGTTCGGACTGGACGTGACGACCTCGGCAGCTCCGAGCGCCGACCCCGTAAAAGACGCACTGAGGGCCGAAGAGCTCGGGTTCGATTTCGTCTCGGCCTCGGACCACCCCAGCGGGGGGCACCCCACATACGAGGTCTGGACGCTGCTCTCGTGGATCGCCGCACGCACCGATCGAATCCGGTTGGCGACCAGTGTGCTCGGGGTCCCGAACCGACCGCCGGCGGTGGTCGCCAAGATGGCCGAGAGCCTGGACCGGCTCTCCGGCGGCCGTTTGGTTCTTGGACTCGGAGCGGGCGCATCGAACGAGGAGTTTCGGGCTTTCGGGCTCAGGGTGCCGTCACCACGGGACAAGATCGATGGGCTGGAAGAGGCCATCCGCATCACTCATGGTCTGTGGACGGAACGCGCCTTCAGCTTCGACGGCCGGCTCTATCGCACCGAGACGGCCGAGATGGAACCGAAGCCGAACCGGCGCATCCCCATCTGGCTGGGCACCTTCGGGCCGCGCGCTCTCGCTCTGACCGGCCGGCTCGCCGACGGCTGGATCCCGTCGCTCGGGCACGCGCCTCCGGAGCGAGTGCCGGCGATGCGCGCGCAGATAGAAAGGGGTGCACGCGCGGCGGGTCGAGACCCAGGGTCGATCACCTCCGCCTACAACCTGGAGGTAAGGGTGGAAGAGCATGCCGAGGCGCGACCCCTCGTGGTGTCGGGATCCTCGGAGGCCGTCGCAGAGCAACTCGTGGCTTTTGCGAGGCGGCTCGGCTTCGGCGCCTTCAACTTTCAGCCCGTCGGCCCCGGCAGAAGCGAGCAGATCGAACGTCTGGCGAGCGAGGTCGTCCCCGCGGTTCAAGAGTTGGCCTAGAAAATCGCCGAAGGCCATCGTCTCGGCGTCGCAGCTCTCTGTAGAGTTTCGTAGGAGGCCTTGGACCGACCCGAGCGTATCGAAAGTGGAAGAAGCGCCCACGCACAACGTGCGTGGGGGGACGCCTACGCTCAACTGTCGGCCGCCGACCGCGCAGCTCCACTCGAACCCGAGGACCTCGAACGGCTCGCCATGGCGGCTCAGCTGCTGGGGCGGATTCCCGAC
>JBOGWW010000253.1:0-2569 GCA_050693655.1 Actinomycetota bacterium
CACGTGCAGCAGGCAGCCGAGAAGTTCCTCAAGGCGGTTCTCGCCATGGAGGAAACACGACCGACCCGCACGCACGATCTGGCCGTTTTGTTGGAGCAGGTGGCGTTCCTTGGGGTCGACGTTCCGGAAGAGATTCTCGAGGTCGGCTCCTTCACTCCCTACGCGGTCCGGAATCGTTACCCGTTCATGGACCCCGTCCCCCCAATCGACCGACAAGGCGCCCTCGACTTGGTTCGAGTGCTACGGACGTGGGCCGAGAGAATCATCGGCAACGGTTAGCATCGGAATCGGCTGCTACTCGTAGCGGGCCGCTATCGAGGTCGCCAGTGCCCGTGCCGCCGCGAGCATCTCCGGGGGTTGAACATTGCGGACGTCGCTCCCGAGGCGAGCGATCAGCGTCGCTCCCCAACGCTCCCCTCCCGCGACCAAACTGACCCTTCGCCATCCGTCCTCGAGCGATTCGGCCGAGCTGACCGGATAGTAATCCTCGAACCATTCGGCCACCGAAGGAGTTATCTCGAGCGTCAGCGTGGCCGAACCATGCCCGCTGAAGGCGCCCTTGTAGGCGTCGGGGTCGAAGTCGGCCGGGATCTCCACAGGATCGCCGGTGCCCGTGACGCTCTTGATCCGATCGGTGCGGAACATGCGCTCTTCCCCGCTGAGGTGGTCGAGGCCCACGAGGTACCAGTGTCCGTGAGCGGCGATGAGCCCCCAGGGTTCGACGGTTCGTTCGGTCAACTCGCCGCGCGATGCGGACAGGTACTCGAGGACGACTCCGATCTTGTTCGTCAGCGCCTCCTGGAGCCCTTCGAGATGGCGGGACGACCCCGGCTCCAGAGTCACCGAGATGCCCGGTGACTCACCCGCACCGGCGTCGAGCGCGGCCCCCAGCTTGGTCAGCGCGCGGCGAAGGGCGTCCGCCTTTTCCATCCCCGGCAGCGAGGCGACGGCCTCGCCGCCCGCGTACAGGGCCAGGGCCTGGGCGGGAGTGATCCGCAGCGCCTTGCTGAAGTAGTCGGCCATGTCGACCGAGACGCGGTCGCCGTCGAGGCTCACCTCGATGAGGTCGCCGGGGCCGTACCCGGGAAGCCCACAGAACCACAGCATCTGGAGGTCCTTAACGAGTTCCTTCTCCTTGACCTCGAATCTGCTCGCCAGCTCGGACACCTCGACCCCGGGATGCGCGATGACGTAGGGCAGCATCAGAAGAATGCGTTCGAGACGTTTGCTGAGTCGTCCGCCGCTCTCAGCCACTTGCCTCACCCAGCAGGGGCTCGAGATGATCGAGCACCGCCCCGCGCGCCTCGGGCGGTTCGAGCACCGCGACGGCCGAGCCGAAGCCGATGACCCAGGAGACGAGGGCGTCCAGGTTGCCGAGGGGCAGGGTGACGTCGGTGCTGCCATCCGCGTTCTCGACGCGTCCCGCCGAAGCGAGGTTCTGGTTCACCCACCATGCCAGCGACTCGTCAAAGCGCACAACGGCGTTCGCTTGTTGTTCGCCGATCTCATAGGCCTCGGCCGCGAGATGCTCCTGCGCGTCGAATCCGGTGGGGATGACATAGCTTCCGTCGAGCAACGCGACCTTGCCCTGGATGCGCGAGATGCGAAAGGCCCGAATACCGGCGCGGTCTACGTCGTTGCCCACAACGTACCAGCGACCGCGCCGGTTCACGAGTCCGTAGGGCTGAAGGACCCGCCGCGCGCGCTCTCCCGAGACCGCCCGGTAGTCGAACGAGATCGGACGGCGCTCGAGCTGCGCCTCGTAGATGGAACCCAGGGCCGGCTGGCGCATGTCGTCGCCCCATGCGACCTGCGGGCCGTCAAGCGGCGCGGCCCGCGAATCCAAGGAGATCTTCAGCAGTCCCCTCTCGGCCTCGCTGCGGCCATCCCTCACGGCGTCGCGCGCCAAACTCAGCGCGGCCAGCTCTTCGGGCTCGAGCACGATGTCGGGGAGGTAGTAGCGGTCCTTGTCAATGATGTAACCGTCGGAATGTTCGTCCAGGGGATCGGTCTTGCGGATGTCGATCGGTATGCCCATGGCGCGGAGTTCGTCCTTGTCGCGCTCGAAGGCCCGCCTGAAGGATTCGTAGTTGTCCTGTCCGTAACCCGCCACCCGCCGGTTGATCTCGTCCGCGCTCAACGGCCTCGTCGTCTCCAGCAGGGCGATGATCAGGTTTATGAGGCGTTCGATTCTCGTCACGTCCGCTCCCGTTGAAGGTCGGACTCCGC
Source organism: Actinomycetota bacterium (assembly GCA_050693655.1). GTDB lineage: Bacteria > Actinomycetota > CADDZG01 > CADDZG01 > WHSQ01 > WHSV01. The sequence goes on from JBOGWW010000253.1 coordinate 2,230, forward strand.
GAGCGTAGCGCGCCCGGCGACGGCACCCGCGGCTCCCGCCGCAAGAAAGAACTCGGGGTTGTCCTCGAAGCTCCGGGCCATCGATTGCAGCTCGATGCCCGCGTCGACCGCGCGCCGGATGGCCTCGACCCCACTGGCCTCGACGAGCTCGTGGCGCGGGGCCAGCCCCGACTCCTCCAGCTGCCCGGCGATCACCTTCGCCTGGTCGGCGAGCAGCTCGGGGACCGCGATCGTGCAGCGTCTCTGGGCTCCGAGACGGAGAGCGGTGAGGCTGTGATGGCTGATCCCGTAGTGCCGCTCGCGCTGGTCGACGAACGAGATACGCATACAAGCAACCGGC
>JBOGWW010000254.1:0-5620 GCA_050693655.1 Actinomycetota bacterium
GCGTAGAGCCGCAGGGACTTGGACCGCCGTGGCGTTCCCTCCTGGGGCGTCGATCGGACAGGCTTGGTACGACTGGTATGTGGCGGTAGCGCCGGATCGGCCCAACGAGGTCTATTGCGGGGCCATCGATCTCCATCGCGGCAACCTGGCGTCGGGGACCTGGACGTGGGTCAACCTCTCGAGCAAGTTCGGGGGCGGTAACTCCATCCACCCCGACCAGCACTCGATCGCCTTCGAGCCCGGCAATCCGGCCACGGTCTACGCCGGAAACGACGGCGGCGTGTACCGCTCCAACGACAGAGGCATCAACTGGGTGCACTGCAACAACGGTCTCCAGGTCACCGAGTTCGAGTACATCGCGCACAACGTGGGGGTGTCCCGATGGCTCGTCGGAGGCACGCAGGACAACGGAACCAACCGGTGGACGGGCCCCCTGACCTGGGAGCACGTCGGCGACGCCGACGGCGGCGACTGCGGGGTCAACCGAACGAACCCTCAGGTCGTGTTCCACTCGCGGCAGTGGTGGGCGCTGTTTCGCTCCGACACCGGAGGCGGTTTCGGCACCTGGGCCAACGTCACGCCGCCCCGTCCCGCAGGCGAAGGTCTGGGGTTGTTCTACCCGCCGGTCGAGGCGAGCGCGACGACCGGCAACACGATCGCCATGGGAGGGCAGTCCCTGTACGTGTCGCGCGATCTCGGAACCACTTGGACGCGGCTCGCTTTTCCCGCCGCAGGAGTTGCGAGCGCGCTTTACGTGCCCGACGGCGACACCGTGCTGGTGGGACTGACCGACGGCCGCATGTTCCGCACCCGATTCACGGCGGGTGCTTGGAGCGGTCTGACCGCCCTTACCGGTTTGCCACGCACGACCCCGGGCTACATCAGCGACCTCCATGCCGAAAGCGGCGGTATGGGCCGGGTGTGGGCAACGACCACGCGAGTCGGGGGCGGAGGAAGGGTTTTCCGCTCCGACAACGGGGGGAGCAGCTGGACCGACTGCACCGCGGGTCTGCCAAACCTGCCGATCAATGCCATCGAGGTCGACAGTGGTAACCGCGCTCGTATCTGGGTGGGAGCCGACCTCGGCGTCTACCAGAGCACCAACACGGGGGCCGGTTGGGCCGACTTCTCGGCCTCGTTGCCAAACGCCTATGTGGGCGACCTCGTGTTTCATCCCCACGCTCGCGTCCTGAGGGCGGGAACTCGCAACCGTGGGATCTGGGAGATCCCCGTGGACGGTTGGATGACCCAACCGGTATGTGGCGTGCAGTGGATTGGCTCGCTCGCGGCCAACCAGAGCCAACGTTGGTTCACTTGGGGATGGCCCGCCACTTGGCACATCCTGTGGACCGTGATGCCGACGACGCCTCGCCCGGGAGCCCCGCAGGTGGGATGGACGGTCGAGGTCGAACGCGCCGACGCCGAGCGCGCCACCTACTGGATCACGGTGAGGAACCTGACGTCGCAACCACTTCAGATCGAGGGCCGCTTCGCGATCCTCAGCCGCTACTAGGGAGGACATCATGCACACGGGTATTCAGTTCACCGGGTCGCTAGCGGCCGGTCAGACCCAGCGTTGGTTCACCTGGGGGTGGAATGCGGCGAGCCATGTGGTCTGGTACGTCATGCCGACCACGCCCAGGAATGGCGCGCCCGAACTCAACTGGACCGTCGAGGTGGAGCGCGCCGACGCGAACGCTTGCACCTACTGGATCACGGTCAGGAACCTGGCCGCAATCCCGGTCACGTTCGAAGGACGTTTCGCAGTACTCAACTAGGAGGAGATATGCGCATCGTAATAGAGACGGACGAGGGTAAGGAACCGTCCGCTAAGGCCGAACCCTCTGCGGGGGCCGAAGCCGCGGCGGCTCCTCCTCCGGAAGTGGCCGCTCGTGCGGCAGCCGAGGGAGCGTTGTCGGCGGGTCCGGCCCCCGAGCTTCCGCGCGACGAGGCGCCTGCGGCTTTCTTGCCCGAGCCGAGCACACCCGCCACCGCGCCGTCAACCGCGCCGGGGGCGCCCGAGGACGTCTCCGCGGGCTCCGCCCCCGACTTCGCGCTCGGAGATCTAGCCGTCGACGAGGAGGAAGGCGAGGAAGACGACGAGGAGGCCGAGGAGTGAACGGCTTCGTTCCGATTACATGATGGCGAGTTGAGATGGAGGTGGTGGCGGCCGGGATAGCCGACCTGTCGTTCGCGGTTACGGCGCTCGCGCTGGTTGCGATCCTGGCTTCGTTCACTTTGTCTGCATCCGCCGGACTCGGAGGCTCCCTCGTCCTCGTTCCTACCTTGGCCTTGATCCTCGGAACCAAACAGGGAGTGGCACTAGCGGCACTTCTGTTGGCGGGCAACAACATCGTCAAGGTCGTTGCCTATAGAAAGACACTCCCGTATCGCAAGTCCGCTTGGATCCTCATCGCCATCACGCTGGGAGCGGCGCTGGGTGCGCAACTCCTCGTATCGGCCCCCGAAGAGGTTGTGACGGTGGCCGTGATCGCAGCCTTCATAGGCTCGATGCTGAGCGAACGACTCCACCTGTCCCTGTTCCGCAAGATGACGGCCCCCGTTCTGGCCTTCACTTCTGGCGCGACCTCGGGATTCTCGGGCACGTCGGGGCCCTTGAAGGGGGTGGCGATTCGAAATCTCGACGTGGACCGCTATCACTTCGTGGGCGCGGCGTCACTCGCCTCGCTGGCCGGCGACCTTTCCAAGGCCGCGGTCTTTGCCCAGGGCAGTCTGCTCGGGTCCAACGAGGTCACCGTCGCCGTGATCGCGGTCCCGCTAATGATCATCGGAACGGTGATGGGACGTTGGATCAACAGTGAGATCGGCGAGCGCGGTTACACCACTTTGTTCTGGGGCGTTATCGCCGGCTACTCCGGGCGCCTCGTGCTGGGCCTCTAGGCTCGAACGGCCGCTGATGATCGGCGTCCTGTTCGAGATGGTGCAGCTTGTCGGGGTTGCTGACGGCGCGCACCGTCTGCACGAGGTCGTCGGCGATGTCGAGCGATACCACCAGGACGGGATGTCCTTCGGGATTCAGGAACAAAGCTCCCGGCTGGCCATTGACCTCCACCGGCCGAATGCCGGCGACATACACGCGGGCCGCCGGCTTGTTGACGTTGAGAAGAAGACGAAGCACTCGGTCGCGTCCATAGACCGGGCGGGGCAAGGCGGGGGCCTTGCCGCCCCCGTCGCCGTAGGCCACGACATCCGCGGCGAGCAGACTGATGAGCCCCTCCGTGTCCCCGGCTTGAACCGCGTCGAAGAATCGCTGCGAGAGCTCCTTGCGCTTTCGGCGTGAAGCCTCGAAGCGCGGCTTCTTCGCCTCGATCTGCCGCCGGGCGCGGACCGCGATCTGGCGACAGTTGTCCTCGCTCTTGTCCACGACCGCGGCGATCTCGTCGTAGCCGTAACCGAACACCTCTCGCAGGAGGAAGACGGCACGCTCGACCGGACCCAGGCTCTCGAGCAAAACCAGGAACGCCATCGACAGCGAGTCCGCGGTCTCGGCCTGCCGGGCACCGTCGGCCTCGGTGTCCGTCAGAAGCGGCTCGGGCAGCCACGTTCCGACGTAGCTCTCCCGGCGCACCCGCGCCGACTGGAGGTGATTGATGGCGAGGCGCGTAGTTACCGTCGACAGCCACGCCTTTGGTGAATCGATGTCGGTTCCCTCGGAGGATTCGCGGTGGAAGCGCAGGAACGCCTCCTGGACGATGTCCTCGGCGTCGCTCGCGCTGCCTACCATCCGGTACGCGATCGAAAAGAGCAGTGGTCGGAGATCTTCGTACACGATTCTCCTTCGCGTCTTTGGAGCGCTACCAGCTTTCATCTTCTCTTACAGGGACAAGATGGGGCTCTCATCTGTGACACCCCGGATATGCCCCGCCCCCGGTAGGCTTCGAGACTATGCGGCAGGTCTCGGACTCGTTCCTTCTGAGCATGGCCGAGATCTCCGCGACCTTGATCGGCCTGTTTCTGGTGGGGGTGTTCTTCTACGTCGACTCGGGCCTTCGCCGGTCGGGCCGTGCGCGCGAGATCTTCGAGCCGTACCTTCGAGCCGGCACCAGGATCACCCTCATCGTCTTTGCGTTTCCCATCGGCCTCTCGCTTGCCCTGGTCGCCCTGGAACCGCTCTGGCCCAGGCTGCTCTTCGCCCTGTTGAGCCTCATTCTCCTCGCAGCGAACGTCGACAGCGCCGTTCGTATCCGGGGCGTTGCGAAGGTCACCGGGTCGACCGCCCTGCTGGTGAACGAGGTCGTGACCACGGTGGTGGCTCTGGTGATGATCGTTATCCCCTGGGTCCTCGGGGGGTTCCATCCGACCAGGGAGGATCTGACCTGGGCGATCGTCCTGTCGTTCCTCGCGGGGTTCCTCAGCATCGGCGCGACGGTGATGTCGGCCTTCGATCTTTCGAGGCTCGGGACCGCGACGCGACCTGCTGATGACAATCGGGAACCTCAAGCCGAGCAGGAGCCCCTCCCAGAGTCTCGCCACGTCCAGTAGGCCGGCTATCAGCGGTCGTGGGGTAGTCCCTCGAGCCGGCCTTGCCGGGCTTGGGTTGCTCGGCTAGGCTCCTACTACAACGATAGTGTGGAGGGCGTCGGGCCCGGCCTGTAGATAGGGGGGATAGGCAATGGTTCGACGGATGGGAGTGGCTGCATGCGTGGTGTCACTCGTTGTCGGGTTGGTTTCGCCGGCGCTGGCGGTACCGCCGGAGCGCGACAGCGTTGCCCTCACCAACGTGGTTCAGGACAACGGTGAGGCGTGCGGCTTCCCGGTGCGTTGGGACATCGATTTGACCATCGACATCACCAATTTCTTCGATCGAGACGGTGAGCTCGAGCGTGTGCACCTGCAGATTCGCGAGCTGAACACGGTCACCAATCTCGATACCGGACTGACCCTCCAGGAGGGGCCGGATGCGTTCATTCAGCGCAACCTGTTCAACGACGACGGGAGCGTGACCATCGAGGCCAACGGCCTCTCCGTCAACGTGCGGGGAGAAGAGCAGCTCAAGGACGTCGGTCGCTTCGTGGTCCGCATCGGACCGGGCGAGTTCGAAGTCGTGATGGCCGCCGGTCCCCACCCGGTCCGCGAGCTCTCGACCGGTGCGGTCACGCCCGAGTTGCTGGCCGCCTTCTGCGAGGTGCTGAGCTGACGGCGTTGTTCTGAGCCCGCCACACCCGGAGTAGCTAAGGCAAATAACCTATGTGCTTCGCCCAGTGCGGCCTAAGACTGTGAGGACACCGGAAGTATGTTCTGATTCAGGTGCAAGATGTTCTCCGGATCGTAACGACGCTTGAGAGCCGACAGGCGCCGGTACTTGACTTGGCCGTAGGAGTCAGAGGTCCGTTCCTGATCGTCGGCGCTCGTGAAGTTCGTGTACGTCCCGCCGGCCGAGTAGGGCTGCATCTCCCGCCAGAGGTTGCGAGTCCACGCGATGTGGCGAGCGCCATCGGATGCCTCCGCCCACCGAGCGTTGATGTTGAGAATGAAGGGGGCGTGTCGATGGCCGTACGCAGTGTTGCTTTCGGGCACCTCAGAGATGGCTCCCCCCAATAGGGAATCTTGAAGTCCTGTTGCCACACCTTCAGCGAGATCCTCGAAGCAGCACCCGGAC
>JBOGWW010000255.1:0-9630 GCA_050693655.1 Actinomycetota bacterium
GCGTTGTTGACGAGCACGTCGACCGAGCCGAACGTCTTTTCGCCGAGCGCGACCATCTCGGCGATCTCGCCGTCGGTCTGCAGCATGATGCCGCTGCCCTGGCTCACGCGATCCACGCGCACGTCGTGCTCCCGGGCGGCCGCGATCACCTCGCGCAGCGCCGCGTCGGCCGTCTCGCCGGCACCGCCCTCCCCGCCGAGCGCTTCGGTCGCCCGTCCGAGCGCCACCGCGATCGATTCGGCATGTTCCAGCCGGTCCGCGTCCGCCGACAGGCGAGCCGCCTCGCCCTCGATGAGCTCGGCCGCGACGATCTCCGAGGTCTCGTAACGCAGAAGATCGAGCTCCCGCTCGCGTTCTCCCTCACTCGAGGTCAGCGCCTCCAGCTCGCTGTGGACCGCTCCGGCTTCACGAACCGTGCCCGCGACCTCCGCGGCCAGCGAGGCGGAACCGGCGAAAGCATCGAGAAGCTGTCGCTGGCGGGCCGGGGCGCCCACCCCCTGGGCCTCCTGCTGGCCCGCGATCTCGACCAGCTGCGCACCGGCGGCCCCCAGGACGGCCACCGTCACGAGGCGGCCGTTGATCCGGGCTCGCCCGCCCTTCCCGTCGGCGGTGACGCTGCGGGTCAGGACGATCTCGACCTCTTCTTCGGCCGGGGCGGCGTCGATGATTCCGTGAGCGAGGAGGACTCCGACGGTGCCGTGATCCGAGGGGACCACGAAGCGACCCTCGATGAGCGCCTCGGAGGAGCCCTCCCGGACGAGGCCGCGATCCGAACGGCCGCCAACGAGCAGGCCCAGGGCGGCGACCATCAGGGTCTTTCCTGCGCCGGTCTCTCCGGTGAGGGTGCTGCAGCCGCCCTGCAGCTCCAGCTCGGCGCGTTCGATCACGCCGAGCCCCTCGACAACAAGCTCTCTCAGCATCCGAGTTCGAATCCTAAGGGTCCCCGGGCCGCAAACGCCGAGTCTGGGGCAGCATCGCGGAATCTCTACAACCGACCCGGGGGTTCGAAGCGAGGGGGCAAGGTGCCGGGTGGGCTTGATCTGCCCTCCGGTGGGGCGATCGGGTGAGGTGTGGACTCTTACTCACACTGGAGGGTGAGCAGATGTCCTCACCTCGGAGCATCCGGCATTCAGCCACCGTTTAGGTGGGTTGAGTGCCGAATGTTGGCGGAATCCAGCCGCAGGGGCCACCAATAGCCGGAGAACGTTTGTGAGGGGCTTCTCTCAGGAACGCAGGTCCAGCTTCCGGCGCAGGCGCTCGAGGAAATCGGGTCCGGAGAGCCGGATGAGGCGCAGGGGGCGATCGTGGCGCCTGGCCGTGACCACGTCGCCGGGTTGCAGCTTGCGCCCGAGCCTGCCGTCGAGCGACAGCGAGGCGACGGGCACGGCCTCGTCGACCCGGATCGTCACCTCGTCGTCGGGAGCCAGAACGACGGGTCGCGAGAACACCATGTGGGGGCTCACCGGAACGATGACGAGTGCCTTGGCCCGCGGGGAGATGATCGGGCCGCCGGCGCTCAATGCGTAGGCCGTCGAACCGGTCGGGGTTGCGACGATCACGCCGTCGGCGTTGAAGGTCGCGAGGCGTTCGCCGCTGACGCTGACGTCGAGTCGCACGAGCCGGTACCGGGCCGAGCGCTCGACCAGGACCTCGTTCAACCCCACCAGGTGCGCGACCTCGCCATCGCTCGTAACCCTGCAATCGAGCATCATGCGCTCCTCGATCCGGTAGTCGCCGTCGAGCACTCGCTTGAGAGCATCAAGCTCTTCGCCGGCCTCGACCTCGGTCAGATAACCGAGCGCCCCGAAGTTGACGCCCAGCAAGGGGGCATTCGACGCGTGAGCGGTGTGGGCGGCCTGCAGCATCGTGCCGTCGCCACCGAGGGCCAGCACGAGGTCGGGATTCTCCTCGTCGACCTCGATGTTTCGCGGCGCGAGCAACTCCTCGATCTCGTGGCGCATGAGCGTTGCCTCCGGTTTGGTCGGATGCACCGCAAAGGCAACCTTCTTTATCTCCACACCGCTCCCGTCTCGCTACTCGGCCTCGGCGACCGCCCGTGCGGCCGCTTCTATATTGTGAGGCCCCTCACGGTTGAGATGCACGAAGAACTCGCGATTGCCGGCCGGTCCCGGTAGGTGCGACGGCGTGGCGTCCACGAGGCCGAAACCGTGGGCCTCCGCCTCCGCGACGACCCGCCCGACCGCCTCGAGCCACAGGGCGGGCTCCGTCACCACGCCTCTCTTGCCCACCCTGGCTTTCCCCACCTCGAACTGGGGCTTGACCATGAGCAGGAGATCACCGTCCGTCTCCACGAGCGCCGCGAGGGCGGGCAGCACCAGGCTCAGGGAGATAAACGACAGATCCGCGGCCACCGCGTCGGGTCGCCAGGGAAGGTCGTCGAGCGTCAACGATCTGATGTTGGTCCGCTCGATCACCGTCACCCGCTCGTCATTGCGCAGCCGCCAGGCGAGTTGACCGTAGCCGACGTCCACGGCCACAACCGCGGCCGCCCCCTCCTGTAGGAGACAGTCCGAGAATCCACCTGTGGAGGCTCCGGCATCCAACCACCTGCGCCGCGCGACTTCGACGTTCAGCCGTTCGAGTGCGCCGGCCAGTTTGTCGCCGCCGCGCGAAACGAACCGCTTCGCATCGGCGGTGATCGACAGAGGATCTTCCGGGGACACAAGGGTTGCGGGACGCGTCGCGGGCATTCCCCGTACCACCACGGTCCCCGCCTCGATCGCACGCCGGGCCGCGGTGCGGGACTCTACGAGGCCGCGCCTTACGAGCTCAGCGTCGAGTCGAAGGGGTTTCGCCAACGTCGCGCTCGAGCTCCCGCTCCAGCTCGTTGTAGAGGTCTTCGAGGAGCTTCAGTCGCTCGCCGTCGCCGCGCGCGGCCGCGTCCTCGAGCACTTGGCGCGCGCGGTCCCTCAGGCCGCCGGGTGGGACGGCCTCCGCGGGCTCGAACCGTTCGGGGTTGTGCTCCATAGCCAAGGATTATCCCTCGCCGGGTGGCCGTCTGGTCGTCTTCTTCGAGCTTTTCTTGCTCGCCTTCTTTGCGGTCTTCTTGTGCGTCTTCTTGGCGGTGGTCGGAGCGGCCGGCCGGTCCTCGAGCCGGGCGATGCGGCGCTCCAGCCGTTCGACGTCGCGCTTGCTGGCGAGTCCAATGGCCTCGACCTGATTCCTGATCTCGCTGCGGATCAGGTTCAGGATCTCGTCCCGGTTCTGCCTGCTTCGCTCCATGAGATCTCTTACGGCTTGACTCGCCTGGCCCCCGGGGAGGTCTCCGGAATTGATCAGGTCTCGCACGATCGTCTCGGCACGATTGCGGGTCAGCTCGACGACTCCGGATGTGAACAACGCCATACGCCTGATCTCGTCTCTCACCCACGACCTCCCGTGTCTTTGAACTCGCCTGAGCCCAGAAACCTATACTCGCACCCGTGCTCTCGCTGATACCTATATCGGACGAAAACCCCACCCGGCGGACGCCGGTCGTCACGCTCGTGCTTATCGGCTTGAACGTCGTGGCCTTCTTCTTCATCCAACCCGATGCCCCCTTGTTGGGTGAGGGCACCCCGCCAATAGAAGAGCGCTTCATCTACGAGAACGCCCCCGCACCCTGTCAGCTCGAAAACGAATGCCCCAGTTCGGTACAGGGCTCGACCGGTCCCATCGAGATACCCGAGCGCACGCTCGGAAAGTTCGTTCTGGCTCTGGTCTTCTCCGCCTTTCTCCACGGCAACCTGCTGCACATCGGCGGCAACATGCTCTTCTTGTGGGTCTTCGGAAACAACGTCGAGGATTTCCTGGGGCACTTCAAGTACGTGATCTTCTATCTGCTCGGGGCGATCGGCTCCGGGTTCGCTCAGGTGTTGACCAACCTGGGCTCGGCCGTTCCCGCCATCGGTGCATCGGGTGCGGTGGCGGCCATCCTCGGGGCCTACTTCGTGCTGTATCCGAGGGCGCGGGTCAACGTCCTCGTGCCGATCATCTTCATCTGGACGATCCTTCAACTCAGCGCGTTCGTGGTACTCGGTCTCTGGTTCCTCTACCAGTTCTTGATTCCGCAACCCGGGGTCGCGTGGCAGGCGCACGCGGGAGGCTTCATATTCGGTGCCCTAGTCATCCTGTTGTTCGGCGGCCGCCCCCACCCGCGCAGACCCGTGTGGCAGACGGAGTGGCGCTACTAGGGCTCACTCGTCCGCCCGGGTCCGATCCAAGAGCGTGACCAGATCGTCGAGGCGGTCGACGATCACATCGGGCGCGGGTTCGATCCGGTCGACGTCCTCCCGGGAGGTCACCCCGGACAGCACGAGGATCGTGGTCCATCCCATCGCCCGGCCGCCCTCGAGGTCGGTGTTCGGGCGGTCTCCCACGATCGCGATCCTCGAAGCATCGCCCAGGTGGCGCTGCGCGACCCGCATCATCGGCTCGTGGGGCTTGCCCATCACGCGCGCCCGGCCCCCCGACGCCACCTCGATGGACGCAACTATGGCTCCAGAGCCGGGCCAGAGGCCGTCGGGGGCCGGGAAGGAAGCATCGACGTTGGCCGCCACCAGCTCGGCCCCCGCCTGGACCGCGAACGATGCGCGCTTCAAGGCGTCGTAGGTGAAGCCCGGGTCGAAGCCGACGGCGACGTAATCGGCCGAGCGCGAGGAGGGATCGTCGTCCACGACCACGTCGATCGACCGCAACGCCTCGCGCAGACCGTCTCCTCCCACCACGATGGCGCTCTTTCCGGCCGCGCCCTCGCCGCTCAACACCTCGGCGAGCACCACGGCCGAGGTAACCAATTGCTCGGGCGCGACCTCCACTCCCATATCGGTGAGCTTCTCGACGTAGCGCCCGATCGTGGGGTTCGCGTTGTTCGTACAGAACACGACGCTCACCCCGAGCCTACGCAACCGGCCGACCGCCTCGGGTGAGCCGGGGATCGGCTCCGAACCGCGGTACATCACCCCGTCCAGGTCGCAGACCAGGCCGTCCAGCTCTCGTAGCGCCCCTTCGCCGGCCACCGCGCTCAAGCGTCGCGTCTCAGAATGCAGAGGTCCGCCCGGGCACCACCGAGCAGGGTGTTGATCTGGTCGATAGTGGTGATGCCCGCGCCGACGAGGGTGGGGACGCCGCAGTCATTGCGAATCCGCTCGCTCAGCACGGTGAGGTAATAGGGGTCCAGATGAGGAGTGAAGCGCGGCGTGGTGAATCCCGCCGTGATCTCGATGAGCGCGCAACCCCGCGTGCGCAGCTCCGCCACCAACGCGGCCGCATCGTCGACCGTCGCTCCACCCCGTTGCCAGTCGTCGGCGCAGACCGAGACCGCCACCGGCCCGGGAAACTCGGCCCGCACCCGCTCGAAGACCTCGAGGGGAAAACTCATCCTTCCGCCTCGGTCTCCCCCGAGCGGGTCGGTCCTGTGGTTCGTCAGCGGTGACAGGAATCCACCGAGCAGGTAGCCGCGGCCCATCTCGATCACTACGGCGTCGAATCCAGCCAGCCCGGCGTTGCGCGCCGCGCTCGCGTAATCCTCGAGCACCTCGGAACGCGTCCGGTCGTCGAGTGCGAAGGGGGTCGTGTTGCGCCCGTACGGCATCGGCGACGCGGCCAGAAGGGGCCAGCCGCCGGGCCCCAGCGGCCGGTCGAGTCCCCCGGCTCTGGGTTTGGTGGCCCCCCGAGCACCCGCATGGTTGAGGCGCACCGCCACCCGCGCGGGTCCCCTGGCCTCGAGCAGGGAGTGGAAGGCCCCGGCCTGCGCGTCGCCGTACAGGCCCGCATCCCCGCGGGTGATGCGTCCGTGCGCGGAGACGGCCACCTCGTCGGTGAGAACCAGCCCGACGGAGGCCTCCGTGGCGGACAGGATCCGGTCGCGGTCCGCCCCGGCGATGATTCCCTCCGGCGAGGAGCCCATCGAGACGGGCGACAGCACGACCCGGTTGTCGAGGCTCACTCCCGAGAGATCGAAGGGCACCAGTGCCGGTGGGGGGGCCAAGACCGCCCGCTCGTTTCCGCCCGAGTGAGCGGCGAACCACCGGTCGACGTGCTCTACGAGATGGGGGTCGCGTTGCCTCAGGTTCGAATAGTCGATGCGGCCGCTGCGCGTGAGCAGGTGGAACACGAACTGTGCCGGCTCGAGCTCCTGGTAGCGCTCCGTCGACTCGAAATAGCTCTGGGACTGCTTCGCCGCCTCCTGAAATCGCTCGACCACGGGCTTGCGTTCCATCTGGTAGTCCGCGAGAGCGGCCCTCAGCGCGTCGGGGTCACCGCCGGAAGCGCCGCGCTCCTCGAACGCGTTCGCCAGCGCGATGGCGTCCTCCATCGCCAGCTTGGTGCCCGACCCGATCGAGAAATGAGCCGTGTGCGCCGAGTCGCCCAGCAGGGCGGTGGGGACGGAGCCGAGCTCGGTGTCGATCCAGCTCCTCGTCTCGAGTGTCGGAAAGCTGATCCACTTCGACTGGTTGCTCATCAGCGCGTTGCCGCGCAGGTCCTCGGCGAAGAGCTTTTCGCAGTAGGCGATGCTCTCGGCTTCACTCCTAGCATCCAGTCCCGCGTTCAGCCAGGTCCGCTCGCTGCATTCGACAATGAACGTGCTCGTCGTCCCGTCGAAGGGATAGGCGTGAACCTGAAACAAACCGTCGTCGTTCGAACGAAAGATGAACGTGAAACTGTCCAACGGAAGGGTCGTACCGAACCAGATGTAACGCGCCCGGCCCTCGCGGATGCGAGGTTTGAAGACTGCTTCCCGACTTGCGCGGGCGGCACTGTTGATCCCGTCGGCCGCGATGACAAGGTCGTAGCCGCCGAGGCTCGAGACGTCCGCCTCGGTCTCGAACTGCACCTTGACTCCGACCTCGAGGCAGCGGTCGGTGAGGATGTCGAGCAGGCGTCGTCTTGCGATCCCCGAGAAGACCTGCCCTCCGGCACGCACCAGCCTGTCTTGGTAGCGGATATCGATCGCGTCCCAGATGACGAAATGATCCGTGATGTCGACGTAGGTCTTGTAGTCGGCCTCGCGAAAGGACGTGAGGGTGCGATCCGAGAACACGACCCCCCACCCGTAGGTGGCGCCGCGCGGGTTGCGCTCGAACACCGTGACCGAGAGCTGCGGGGAGGCTCGCTTCAGCAAAAGGCTTGCGTAGAGACCCCCCGGTCCGCCACCGATCGTCGCGATCCTCACGAGGTCACCACGGTCGCGAGTCTGTCCAGTTGCCCGAGGTCGGCGACCGCCGGAAGCAACACGAGATGATCGCAGCCGGCCTCCGAATAGCCGCGCACGAACTGCACGATGCTCTGAGGTGTGGTGAGCAGCCCATCCGCGATCTTCGTTGCGAAGGGTCCCGTGAAGGCGTAGTAATCGCGCATGTAGGCGCGGCCGCGCTCGATCGTGGTTTCGTCGCCCAGCGCGAAGTAAGCCTGGGCCCACAGTTTCGGACTCCCCGGGCGTCCCGCCTCGACCCACGCCGTGGTGGCCCGGTCGGCGGCGCGTGAAAACGAGCGGGGTGGTCCGCCACCGTGTACGTATCCGTCCGCGTGACTCGCCGCACGCAGGAGCGAGACGTCGCTGGGACCGCCGACGAGCAAGCTCGGACCGCCGTCCGGCACCCCTGTGGTCTCGAAACCGGAGCGCAGGTCGATCAGCTGTTCCGCCAGTCGCCGGCCTCGGCCCGCATGGGGCTCGCCGAACGCGTCGTAGTCGTCCGTGCGCGCCCCGACGGCGAGCCCCAGAGTCAGCCGGCCTCCCGACAGGCCGTGGATCGCGGCCGCCTCCCGCGCAAAGACCGGCGTGCGGCGAAGGGGGCCGATCACCACCATCGTGACCAAACCGATCCGGGTCGTCGCCGCGGCCACCGCCGACAACAACGTCATGGGTTCATGGCTCTCGTAGCGCATACGATCCACCACCCCGAGGCTCGCAAAGGGACCCTCCTCGGCGCGCCGCGCCCAGTCCAGGAGCAGGCGCGTTTCGGTTCCCGGAACCGCGTTCGGGAGTCCGATCCCTACGTGCAATCCGTCCCTCCGGTAGTGGCTGCCTGGTGCCAAAACCTACGTCAAGTACGCTCACAGACGTGGGCCGGCAAGACGCACCTGCTTCGATCAGGATCCAGCGCCGCATCGAATGGAGCGACACGGACGCTTCGGGGCGCTGGCACAACACCGCGGCCTTCCGGATGATCGAGTGGGCCGAAACCGCCCTGCTCGAACGGCTGGGAATCCTCGACGACGTCTACGGATACCTGCCCCGCGTGCATATATCGGCGGACTTCAAGGCGCTGCTCGATCACCGCGACCTGCTGGACATCACGCTCGCCGTCGCCGAGGTGGGCCGGTCCTCGGTCACCTACGACTTCCTGATCGAGCGAGGAGGCCGGGAGTGCGTCAGGGCGAAGATCGTGACCGCGCTCCGGACGCCCGAGGGCGAGACTCGATACTGGCCCGAGAGCTACAGGAGACTCCTGGTCACCGCCGGGCCGCAGGCCCCGGAGCTGCTGACGGTCCCGGATTCAGACGACGATTCCCTAAGGGGGGTTCGAACATGAGCATCGACGCGGTCGACTTCCTGGGGATCGACCGGCTCCTCACCGACGAGGAACGCATGATCCGCGACACCGCTCGCAAATTCGTGCGCGACCGGATCCTTCCCGGCATCGAGAAATGGTTCGAGGCCGGCGAGTTCCCCATCGAGATCGCCACCGAGATCGGTGAGCTCGGGCTGCTCGGGATGCACCTCGAGGGATACGGCTGCGCGGGTACGAACGCGACCAGTTACGGACTCGCCTGCCTCGAGCTGGAGGCCGGCGACAGCGGTTTTCGGAGCTTCGTTTCGGTGCAGGGCTCACTCGCCATGTGGCCCATCCACACCTATGGCTCCGAGGAGCAGAAACAACAGTGGCTTCCGCGCATGGCCACCGGCGAGGCCATCGGCTGTTTCGGATTGACCGAGCCCGACCGCGGCAGCGACCCGGCGAACATGCGAACCACGGCGGTGCATGACGGCGATGACTGGGTCCTGAACGGGACCAAGATGTGGATCACGAACGGGAGCGTTGCGGACGTCGCCGTGGTGTGGGCACAGACCGACGGAGGCGTGCGGGGCTTTCTGGTGCCCCGGGGCACCAAGGGCTTCGCAACGCGCGACATTCACCGCAAGCTCAGCCTGCGCGCGAGCGTGACGAGCGAGCTGATCTTCGACGACGTCCGCCTCCCGGGAGACGCGGTCCTGCCCGGCGTTCGGGGGATGAAGGGGCCTCTCTCGTGCCTCAGCGAAGCTCGGTTCGGCATCATCTTCGGGGCGATGGGAGCCGCGCGCGCGTGCTACGAGGCGGCGCTCGAATACTCCAAGACGCGGGAGCAGTTCGGCCGACCCATCGGCGCCTTCCAGCTCACCCAGGCCAAGCTGGTCAACATGCTCCTCGAGCTCAACAAGGGGTCGCTGCTCGCGGTGCATCTCGGCCGCTTGAAGGACGAGGGCCGGATCTCTCCGCACCAAGTCAGCTTCGGCAAGCTCAACAACGTGCGCGAGGCGATCGCGATAGCGCGCGAGGCACGCACGATCCTGGGGGCCAACGGCATCACCCTCGAGTATCCGGTCATACGCCACGCCAACAACCTCGAGAGCGTGCTGACCTACGAGGG
>JBOGWW010000256.1:0-10260 GCA_050693655.1 Actinomycetota bacterium
GGCGTAACCCACCGCGCTCTCCGACTTGTTGCCGGTGGCGATGATCAGGTTGCCGTAACGGTTCGAGATGGCCATGAGCAAGGTTCCACGGATGCGGGCCTGCAGGTTTTCCTCCGCGATGCCGGGCTCGGCCTCACCGAAGACATCGTGCAAACCATCGAGAAACGAGTGGTAGGTGTTCTTGATCGGGATCGTGAGCATCCTTATCCCGAGGTTGTCGGCAAGCTCACGTGCATCGTCCAGCGAGTGTGAGGTAGAGAACTCGCTCGGCATCGCCACACTAAGGACGTTCTCGGGACCGAGCGCATCGGCGCAGAGCGTGGCGACCAGGGTGGAGTCGATGCCACCCGAGAGACCCAACGCGACGGTGCTGAACCCGTTCTTGGCGACGTAGTCCCTAAGCGCCAACTCCAGCGCTCGGTAGACCTCTTCGGCGTTCTCCAGCCGGGGCGCTACGGGTACGGCAGCCGCTTCTTGGCCGGAATCCCTCAGCGAAAGAGACAGCCGGTCCAAGTTTTCCGCATATGACGAGCGCGCCTCGCCGAGCGGCACGCCGACGATCTCGAGCCGCTCTTCGAACTGGTTGAGGCGAGCCAGGAGGTTGCCCTCGGGGTCGATGACGAGCGAGCCACCATCGAACACGAGCTCGTCCTGGCCCCCTACGAGATTGACGTAGACGATGGACGCGGCCGAGCGCCGCGCGCGCTCGCCGAGCATGTTGGCCCGCTCGTCGAGCTTCCCCTTGTGGAAGGGCGACGCGTTGATGTTGAGCACGACCTGCGCGCCGGCGTCACCCTGTGTGATGGCGGGGCCGGTGAGTGACCAGATGTCCTCGCACACGCATACGCCCAGCACGCCGGCCTGCGTCGCGATCAAGGTGTGGTGGTCGCCCGGCTCGAAGTAGCGACGCTCGTCGAACACGCCGTAGTTGGGAAGCAGCTGTTTGCGATAGACGGCCCCGACCTCGCCGGCGTAACAGATCGCAGCCGCGTTGTAGAGATGTCGTTCATCGGTGTCCACGAAACCGACGATCGTCAACACGTCGCCCGTGCGGGCTGCGACCTCTTCAAGTGCCTGTTGGTTCGCCGGTACGAAGCCGGACTTGAGAACCAGGTCCTCGGGCGGATAGCCCGTCAGGGCGAGCTCTGGAAGCACCAGCACCTGAGCACCGAGCCTCGAGGCCTCTTCGATTGCATCGACCGCGCGCACGGCATTGCCGTCGAGATCCCCGACGGTGAAGTTGAGCTGTCCCAGAGCGACTTGAAGCACGGTTTCATCCTAAAGGGGCGGCTGTTAACGCCCCCGAAATCAGCCCGGCGTAATCTGGCGGGCATGGAGAGACAACAGGATTACGTCTTGCGCACAGTCGAGGAGCGCCGCATCCGGCTGGTATGGCTCTGGTTTACGGACGTCCTCGGGTTCCTGAAATCATTCGCCGTCACCTCGGAGGAGCTCGAGCAGGCCTTCGACGAGGGCATCGGATTCGACGGCTCCGCCATCGAGGGCTTTGCGCGCGTCCAGGAATCGGACATGCTGGCCCGCCCCGACGCAGGGACCTTCCAGATAATGCCCGCGCGCGACGAGCGCTCCGACGGTGGTGTCGCCCGGATGTTCTGCGACGTCCACTCACCCGATGGCCGCCCCTACTGGGGCGATCCCCGCTACGTCCTGAGACGCAACCTCGAGAAGGCGTCCGAGCGAGGTTTCACCTTCTACGTTCATCCCGAGATGGAGTTCTTTCTGTTCAAGAGCATCACCGACCCCACGCCGGTCGACGCGGGCGGATACTTCGATCTCACGCCGCTCGACGTTGCGCAGGACCTGAGACGAGACACGATCAGCGTGCTCGAGCAGATGGGGATTCCGGTCGAGTTCAGTCACCACGAAGTCGCCCCGGGCCAGCACGAGATAGACCTTCGCCACGCGGACGCGTTGACGATGGCCGACTCGGTCATGACCTATCGCCTCATCGTCAAGGAGCTGGCCGCGAAACGGGACATGTATGCGACCTTCATGCCGAAGCCGTCGACCGAGCTGCCCGGCTCGGGTATGCACACTCATCTGTCACTCTTCGAAGGCGACCAGAACGCGTTCCACGACTCGACCGACGAGTACCACCTGAGCAAGGTCGGTAAGGCCTTCATCGCGGGCGTGCTTCACCATGCACGCGAGATAACCCTGATCACCAATCAGTGGGTCAACTCCTACAAGCGCCTGGTGACCGGCAGGGGCTATCCGGTCCCCGAGGCTCCGACCTACGTTTGCTGGGGCAGGCACAACCGCTCGGCCCTGGTGCGCGTCCCGATGTACAAGCCGCGCAAGGAACAGTCGACTCGCCTCGAAATTCGTTCACCCGATCCGGCCTGCAATCCGTATCTGGCCTTCTCGGTGGTTCTGGCCGCGGGCCTCAAGGGAATCGACGAGGGCTATGAGCTTTCCCCCGAAGCGACCGACAACATCTACGAGATGCACGAGTCGGAGCGTCGCGCCCGCGGCATAACCCAACTCCCGGACGATCTCTACGAAGCGCTGCGCGAGATGGAGCAGTCCGAACTCGTGGCCGAGGCGCTCGGTGAACAGACCTTCGAGTACCTGTTACGGAACAAGCGCGATGAGTGGAACCAGTACAAGAGCTATGTGAGCCCCTTCGAGGTCGATCGCTATCTGCCGATTCTGTAGGAGTGCTTAGCGCCTCAGCTTGGGGATACGCACACCACCGCGGAAGCGAGGCCCGTAGTAATACCGGTCGCGGACCGACGAGATCGTCACCTTGCCCGCTCCCGAGGACGCATGAATGAACTTCCCTCGACCGAGATACATCCCCACGTGTCCGACTTTGGCGCGCGTCGTCTTGAAGAACACGAGATCGCCCTTGTTGAGCCGAGCCCTCTTCTTGATTCGCCTGTAGCCCGACCGGCGCGCGAGTCTGTACTGCTTCATCGAACTGTGCGGCAAAGCCGTGATCTTCTTGAAGGTCCAGCGCGTGAATCCCGAGCAATCGAAGCCGCGCCGAGGTGAGCTGCCGCCGTAGCGGTATCTCGTGCCCAGCTGGCTTTTCGCCCGCTTGACCAGATGCTGCTTCCTGGCCTTCACTCCTGCATGAGCATCCGGAGCCGGGGCCACGAAGGACGCCATGCAGGCAATCATCAACCCGGCGAACGGCTTTCGGAGCATCATTTGCGGTAGGTGGTTGTTGGCGTCCGGACTCCGCCGACCCAGCGCCTGCCCCAGTAGTAGGGGTCCCAGATGGACCGGACGCGCACGCCCCCGGAGGAGGTCGAGGAGACGAACCTGCCTCGCCCTATGTAGATGCCGGCGTGACCCACGCGGGCGCTGGTCGTCTTGTGGAACACGAGGTCGCCTCGCCTGAGGCGCTTACGCTTCCAGATCCGCTTGTGGCCGCTTCTCTTGGCCAGGTTGAACTGCTGGGAGCTGGTACGAGGGAGGTTTTCTCCGTGGCCGCTGAAGGTCCAGCGCGTGAACCCGGAGCAGTCGAAGCCGCGCCGAGACGTGCCGCCGTAACGATAGGGACTACCAATGGCGCTCTTGGCGCGCCTGATCAGATGTTTCCGCTGCTTGGAAGTGCTGTTGTACTCGTGCGCTCCCGCCGGAGTTACGAGCACGCTTGTCGCGAGTATGGCGACGACGGTCGTCACCAGAAGCTTCAGGATTGAATGACGAGTATGACTACCTCTCATTCTCACCTCCCTGTATTGAGGGCCCACAACAGGAGCGCTCACTCAGGGTTCGTGAACGGTCTGTCCCGCGAAGACCCGGACGATGTTTCCCCGCGATGTCCGGGCGAGGCCCTTCGATGTCCGGCCGATCCGTAGGCCGCTGACTCCAAAGTGGCTGGTGCCGCTGGCTTACGGCACAGCGCTGCAAGTTAGTGGATGGTTTCTACGCGGTAAACCCGTCTCCTCCCACAAAAAGGGAGTGCGGTTTTGTGCCACGCGGTGCACAGATTTCGCTAAAGTTCGCGAAGCTGCAGCTAGAGGTGGGCATGAGAGGGCGCGTTTAGGGTTGCGCGTATGGCCGGCTCGGAGTTACGAGGTGCAAGTACTACTGCAATAGGACGCATCAGTCGCACTCTGAGTGACTTCTTGCACCAAGACGAACGCGCTATGCGATTGCTCGCCGAGACCGCCCCGGCGGATGGCGACGGCTCCAGGCAGGCCGCGCTGGAGGCGTTGCAGCGGGGAGGGATGTCCGAACTGCGCCTCGAGAAGAGGCGTCGGCTGCTTCACATAGCTGCGCTCGATGCCGGCGGGCGCGCTTCGCTCGAGCAAGTAGGACGCGCTCTTTCGGACCTCGCGGACGCCAGTCTGCAGGCCGCCCTCGTACATATCGATGCCCCCGACGATCTCGCCCTCGTGGCCATGGGCAAGCTCGGAGCGCGCGAGCTCAACTATTTCTCGGACATCGATCTGATGTTCGTCACCGCGGGGGACGTAGAGCGAGCAACCAGGGCCGCCGAGAGACTTCTGCGCGAGTTGGGCGGAAACTCCCCTGAGGGCCAAGCGTACGCGATCGACTCCAACCTGCGGCCACAGGGCCGAGCCGGAGCGCTCGTGCGATCGTTGGACGCGTTTCTCGAGTACTACCGACGATGGGCCGAGACGTGGGAATTCCAGGCGCTCTTGAAGGCGCGCGCAAGCGCCGGCGACCTACGGCTCGGGCAGGAGTTCGTCGACCAGACCCGTTCCTTCGTGTTTCCGGCCGAGGTGAGCACTGAGCACATCGAGAGCATTCGCGCCATGAAGGAACGGGTCGAACGCCATGCCCTACGCACCGCGCGTCGCTCAAAGAGTCATGAGGCAAACGACGTGAAGCTTGGGCCGGGAGGCATCCGCGACATCGAGTTCTCCGTACAGTTACTACAGCTCGTGCATGGGAGCAGCGATCCATCGGTGCGGGCACCCTCCACCATCGACGCCCTGCTGCAACTCGTTTCCGGTGGATACATTGCGGACGAGGATGCCGCCGGATTGTCCGTCGCGTATCGGTGGTTGCGCAATGTCGAACACCGGCTGCAATTGCGCCAAGAGCGTCGTGTACGGGTGCTCCCGACCGACGATGACGCGCGCCGCGAGATCGCTCGCGCCATGGGATTCAACGACGGGGGCCTGGAAAGCGCTCTGGATCGATTCGACTCAGTCCACAATTCGGTCCTTGCCGACGTTAGGGGACGCTTCGAGAAGCTCTTCTACCGGCCCATGATCGAAAGTCTTGCCGAGGGCGGTGCCGCCAGACTCAGTGAGGAAGCCCTCGAGCAGCGTTTGCGAGTGCTCGGATATCGCGACGTCAAGCGGGCGGCCCGAACTCTGTCCGACTTGGTCTCAGGCACTTCACGAAGAGCGAAGTTGCTGAGACTTCTGACGCCGGCTCAACTTCGCTGGCTCGCCTCGACGCCCCTTCCCGACGAGGGATTGTTCGGGTTCCTGCGCGTGAGTGAATCGTTGGAGAGTCGTTTGGACGCCCTGGGCAGACTACGAGATAACCCTCCCGGCCTTGAGTTCCTCGCAAAGGTGCTCGGAAGTGGACGCCTGCTGAGTGAGATCCTGAGTCACGTTCCTGAAGAGCTGAGCACGATCGCGGATCCTCGAGGGCCGGGCAAGCCGAAGGGGCGGGAACGGTTGATCCGAGAGGCACGGGCCTCCCTCGAGTGGCGCGAACCCGAACGCCGGTTGGATGGACTTCGACGATTCAAACGCCGCGAGATGCTGCGCGTTGCACTGTCCGAACTGGCGGGGGAGGCCGATCTGGTCGCGGTGGGGAGAGGGCTGTCCGATCTCGCCGATGCCTGTCTCGAGACCGCCCTCGTCGACACGGAGATTCCCTTCGCCGTGATCGGGATGGGCAAACTCGGGGGGCGAGAGCTCAACTACTCCTCGGACATCGACGTGATGTTCGTTCACGATGCCGATCCCGCATCCGCCGAACGCGTCGCCGAGAAGCTGATGAAAACGATAGGAGAGGTCACTCCCGAAGGGCAGGCCTTTCGGATCGACGCCGCGTTGCGGCCGGAGGGAAGGTCGGGACCCCTGGCACGCTCCATCGAGTCGTGTCTCGAGTACTACGAGCGCTGGTCGCGTCCCTGGGAGCATCAGGCTTTGATTCGGGCACGGGTTGCCGCCGGCGATCTCGACATCGGCAAGTCGCTGATCGAGCGCACGCGCCACCTTGCCTTTCCGGAGCGTCTGCCCCCCGAGGTCCTCGCCGAGGTCAGGCATCTCAAAGCCCGAATGGAGCGCGAGCGCATCCCACGTGGGGTCGAGCCCCGGCGCCACTTCAAGATGGGTCCGGGGGGCACGGCGGACATCGAGTTCTCGGTACAGATCCTGCAACTCAAACATGGGCACGAAAGGGAGGAGTTGCGGGCGCAGTCCACTCTCGCCGCGCTGTCCGCCGCCGAGAGCCTCGAGATCATGCCGGATTCCGACGCGCGGCAACTGCGTCAGGCATTCACCTTTCTATCGACGCTGAGGAATCGCCTGTTCTGGCTCACGGGTCGCCCCGGTGACGTGCTGCCCGCCAGGCCCGAAGACCTCGAGGCGCTGGCCGTGGCCATGGGCTACCGAAAACAACCGCGCCAGGAGCTAGAGGAGGACTACCTACGCCTGACCCGCCGGGCGCGCAGGGTGGCGGAGCGTTACATCTACGGCTGAACAGAGAAAGGGCCCGGCGGTGGGGTTTGCCGGGCCCTTTCTCTCGGTGGGGTCTAGATGTCGTAGTAGAGGTAGAACTCGAAGGGGTGGGGGCGAAGGCGCAGCTCGTCTACCTCGCGCACCCGCTTGTAGTCGATCCAGTGCCGGATGACGTCCTCGGTGAAGACGCCACCCTCGAGCAAGTAGTCGTGGTCCGCCTCGAGCGCGTCGAGTGCACCCTCGAGAGAACCGGGAACCTGGGGCACCTCGGCGAGTTCCTCGGGTGGTAGCTCGTAGAGGTCCTTGTCCACCGGATCGGGCGGTTCGATCTTGTTGCGGATTCCGTCGAGGCCGGCCATGAGCAGCGCGGGGAATGCGAGATAGGGGTTGCAGCTCGGGTCCGGGCAGCGGAACTCGATGCGCTTCGACTTGGGCGACTTCGAGTAGAGCGGTATCCGCACCGCCGCCGACCGGTTGCGCTGGCTGTAGACGAGGTTGACCGGTGCCTCGTATCCGGGCACCAGCCGTTTGAAGCTGTTGGTCGTCGGCGCGCAGAGCGCGAGCAGCGACGGGGCATGGATGAGCAAGCCGCCGATGTAGTAGCGAGCGGTATCCGAGAGCTGCGCGTAACCGAGCTCGTCCCACATCATCGACTCCCCGTCGCGCCACAGGCTCTGATGGACGTGCATGCCCGAACCGTTGTCCTGGAAGATCGGCTTGGGCATGAACGTGACGGTCTTGCCGTTGCGGCGTCCGACCTGCTTCACGACGTACTTGTAGAGCATGAGCCGGTCGGCGATCTGAAGCAGCGGAGCAAAGCCCATGTCGATCTCACCCTGCCCCGCGGTCCCGACCTCGTGATGATGGACCTCGACCGGCACCCCCAGCTCCCGCAACGTCAGCACCATCTCGCTGCGAAGGTCCTGGTAGTGGTCCATGGGCGGGAGCGGGAAGTAGCCCTCTTTGTAGCGGGGCTTGTAGCCGAGGTTCCCGCCGTCCTCTTCCTTGCCCGAGTTCCAGACCCCCTCGACGGCGTCGATGTAGTGGTAGCTCGAGTGCTGGTTCTGATCGAAGCGGATGGAGTCGAAGATGTAGAACTCGGCCTCGGGTCCGAAATAGGCCGTGTCGGCGATCCCCGTGCCCAAGAGGTAGTCCTGGGCCTTCTTGGCGATGTTGCGCGGGTCGCGCGAGTAGGGCTCACCCGTGATGGGGTCCTTGACGTAGGCGTTCATCACCAGGGTCGGATACTTCGCAAAGGGATCCATGACGGCCGTGTCCGGATCCGGCACCAGGATCATGTCCGACTCCTGGATCTCCTGGAAGCCCCGAATGGAGGATCCGTCGAAGCCGAGGCCCTCGTCGAAGACCTCCTCGCTCAACTCCTCGAAGGGGACCGTGAAGTGCTGCATGAGGCCGGGTAGATCGCAGAAGCGGATGTCGAAGAACCTGGCGCCATGCTGTTCTCCGAGCTTCAGCGCGTCCGCAGGACTTGGCATGAATTCCCTCCCTTGTGCCGACCCAGGTCGAAATGAGGTCGTACTCGTTACGTGGTCCGCTCAACCTTGGCAGGGGGCGGTTACTCGTGAGTTTCGACGGTGTTACGGGCGGGTTACAGCCATCCTCTCAGGCCCCGATCCAGGCCCTGAGCCGCTCGGCTTCCTCGTCGTAGGCGTCGGTCAGACCCTTGACTATCCAGCTCTCGACCCTGCCCCCGTAGAAGGGGACCTTGACCCTGACCCGGCCCTCGACGGTTCGCAGCGTGCCGTGGCCGTCCCCGGAGAGCTTGATTACCCCATCGGCCTCGAGCAGCTCCCTGGCGATCTCGGGGTCGATGGTGAAGTTCCAGCGCATGTCGTCGTGGTGCCAGACCGCCCTCTCGACCCAGGCGGGATCCCGGTCGCCGATGAAACCACTCGCCACCCCCGAGATGTCGACATCGAGCACGCACCGGGTGCGCCGGACGACCCGGCCGTTCTTCTGAGTTGTCTGCTCGAGCAGCTCCCGCTGCAGCCGGCCGAGGCTGCTCAACGAATCCTGGTATTCCTCGTCGAGCATCGCCTGGGCGACCTCGTCGGGATGGGCGTCGAACCGATGGGCGATCTCGAAATCCACGGCGAGAGGCTACCGGACGAGTCCGCGCCTGAAGGCCTCGGCCACCGCCTCCGTTCGATCCCGTACCGCCAGCTTCTTGAAGATCGACTTGAGATAGGTCTTGACCGTCTCCTCGGCAAGATGCATCTCGCTCGCCATCTCCTTGGTGGAGAGCCCGTCCGCAAGGAACTGGAGACAGGTCAGTTCCCGGTCGGTCAGGGCATCGGGATCCTTTCCGCCGATTCGTCCGAAGATGCCCTCTGTGACGTTCGGATCGAGAACGGAACGTCCCTCTGCGACGTCACGAATTGCCTGGATGACCGATTCGCGCGATGCGCTCTTGGAGAGGTAGCCGTCGGCGCCCGCCTTGATGCCCTCCGAGACGGTGCCGGGATCGGTGAACATCGACAGAATGAGCACCCGGGTCGTGGGCGCGACCTCCTTGACCTGTCGCGTGGCCTCGATGCCGCTCATGGACTGGCTCAGGTTCACGTCCATCAGAATCACGTCTACGCCACCGTGTCGGACAGCATCGATCGCCGCCTCGCCGTTCGAAACGGTGCCCGCCAGCTCGACGTCGTCGGCCATCGACAGCATCACCTCGAGCCCCTCGGACACGAGGGTGTGGTCTTCGGCAATCAATACGCGCCAGCTCACTCCGCCATCCCACCGGGAAGCTTCGCCTCGAGGCGCGTGCCGCCACCGGGAACCGGGTGAAACTCGATACTTCCACCGACGAGCGCAGCTCGTTCATGCATCAGTCTCATCCCGACGTGATCAGCGGCTATCTCGGCTTCTGGGTCGAAGCCGGGACCGTCATCTTCGACAACTATGTGAACCATATTGTCAATATCGACCACGCGCACCGAGATCGAACTGCTGTTCGCGTGCTTTAGGGCGTTCGTGAGGCCCTCTTGGAGAATCTGGAATCCCGCCAGAGCCACCGGTACCGGGGGCTCGTGCTTTATCTCGCCCTCGAACTGGACCTCGGTGCCCCACAGCATCGAGACCTGATCCACGTAGCCTCGAATGGTTTCCAGCATGCCTCCGGCTTCCACCGAAGACCTCCTCAGGTCGACGAGCGAATCCCTCAACGCGGCCATGGATTGTTCGATCGCCTTTCTTGAGGTGTCCAGAAGGTGCGCCGCTTCCTCGGGCTTGCCTGCCTGAAGGAATGCGCCGGCATTGCCCACGGTATAGGAGGCCGCGGCCAGCATCTGCAGACTTCCATCATGAATTTCCGCTGCTATTCGCTTTCGTTCTTCCTCTCGTTCGGTGAAGACCTGCTCGGTTGCCTTGAGCAGGGTCGCTTGCTGCTGCCGCAAACGCTCCGAGAGTTCCTGTTGTGCCCGTGCTCCGAGCAGGCCAAGTCGGGCGAACAACAGTGGAATCAGGAAGGCCGCCACGAAGGCGCCGACCTGCTCATAGGCGGCCGCAGTTGCGACGCCCAAAGCGGCGAGAAGAGCTTGAGCCATCCAAAATCCGGCGGGAGGTCGCGGAATGAGTTGGCTAAGTGCAACGC
>JBOGWW010000257.1:0-6206 GCA_050693655.1 Actinomycetota bacterium
TGACGGCACCTCTCGCAACGTCGTCGCCTGGTGGCCAAACGCGCTGAAATACGGCCTCGTCGTGGGTGCGCACATGGACACCGTGAGGCACTCACCGGGCGCCAACGACAACGCCTCGGGAGTGGCCGTGCTGCTGGAGATGGCGCGCATTTCGGCCGGGAGGTCGCCCGCTCGGTTCGTGCGCTTCGTTGCATTCGGAGCCGAGGAGTACGGCACGAACGGTCAGCACCACAACGGCTCGTGGGTCTACGTGAACAGGCTCCGGCGCAAGGGCAGACAACGCTTGGGCGGGATGGTTTCGATCGACATGATCGCCAAGGGGCGTCCCCTGATCGCGGCCACTACCGGTATGGCCCCCCGGGTGACCGCCCGCACGGTCTACAACAAGATGCGAGCCAAGGTCCGGATGAGCTACCAGATCACGTGCGATTGCTCTGACAACGGTCCCTTCGAGCGAGCGGGGATACCCTCCGTGTTCCTTTGGAGCGGCTTCGAGCCCAACCACCACGAGCCCACCGACACGGTTCGCAACCTGAAACCGAAGGACATCAAACGAACCGGCCGGGGTTTCCGCCACTTCCTCAAACAGGTGGACGGGAGCATGATTCGCCGCTTTCGAAGGGCGCGCTGAGACGCTCCGGCCTAGTCGCCCAGGGCCCGGAATGCATCGTCGCCATGACGTTCGTATTCGGCGGCGATCCTGGCCGGCAGTCCCTCACACGACCGCTCCTCGAGAATCAATTTCCTGTCTCGGGGCGCGGTGGCCGCTTGATCGAAATCGAAGACCTGCGCGAGGTTGCTGGCGTTGCAGTCGCGGTGCGTCAGGCACTCGAGGCCGTGTATCTCCTCGATGAGTGCAAGCACCGATGAGGGCTCGGTCACGGTGTCGTCGACGAAGCCCTCCTTGGCCCACGGCGAGATGACGAGCAACGGCGAACGGGGGCCGAGCCCCATGTGATCGGTGTGCGGCGGAGGAACGTGATCGTAGAAGCCGCCGAAGTCGTCCCAGGTGATGAAGATCACCGTGCTCTTCCAGTACTTGCTCCGCATGATTGCGTTCACGTGCTGCACGGTCCAGTTCTCGCCCATGCAGACGCTCGGTCCTCCCGGGTGCTCGTTCACTCCGGGGCCGGGCACCACCCAGCTGACCTCATCGAGGTTCCCCGAGGTGATGTCCTCCATGAACCGCTCCTCCTCGGTGATGTCCTTGCCCCAGTGCTTCGAAAAGCGCATGTGCTTGATCGCCAGCAGCGCATTCATCCACGAGCCCTCGTCCGCGTAGTAGTGCCAGGAGATGCGCTTCTCGTCCAGTTGGTCCTGGATGACCTCGAAGTCGAAACAGGCCCTGACTTCCTCCCAGAAGTCCCCGACCCTGTCGAGATTCACACGCTTTTCCGCGCGCATCACCTCTCGTTGCTCCTTCTTCGTCATCTTGATGAACCTGTAGACGGTCTCGCCCGGATCGTCGCAGTAGCCGCCAGGAGCATTCGTCTGCAGCTTGTTACCGACGGCGTCCCCGGCCTGGCCCCCGACCGTGTAGAGATGCTCGGGAAAGGTCGGTCCGTACATCGAGCTGAAGTGATGGTCGCCGAGGACGAAGTTGTCGGCGTAGGCCCAGTAGTTCGGTATGCCGGCGCGCGTGAACGAGTTGTATCCACCGAGATCTTCACCGTTCAAGATGCGGTCGAAACCGTTCATCTTGCCTCCGTTGATCGAGGTGATCCCGTCGAAGAAGCTGTGTCCGAGGTCGGGCTTTTGCACGTCGGGGGCAACCGCCAACTCGACGGTACGGCCGTCAGAGGTTCGGCCCGTGCGAGTTCCCTCCGCGCCCGGGTAGCGCGCGAAGTAGTTGTCGTAGGTCCGGTTCTCCTTGACGATGAAGACGACGTGCTTGATGGGGTGATCGTCGGGGAGGCCCGCCTCGCCGAGGTCGAGCGAGGGCCTCGGATCGGCGGAGGTGGCGGGGGGAGAAGACTGCCGGCTCTCGGACTCCCCGCTCGCGTCCGCCTCCGTGCGTCCATCGGCGGCGCCATCCCCCTGGTCGAACATCTGGCAGGCTCCGGCCAGGCCAACTAGGGCCACCGCGAGGGCGACGCCGGCCCGCCCGGCCCGCCTCTTCAACCTCCTATGCACTCTGCCACCAGGTGTCACTCCCTGTGATCGGGGGTAATGAGCCGGAACATACTTACAACGAACGGCCTCTGAAATCGAGGGTAGATTCGGGCTACGCTTGGATTCGACGAAAATCGTCCACGAGGAACGGGCCCCATGAGCGACCACCTGAGCGACCCACCACCGTACGAACCGCCTCCTGAAGGGGAGGACTTCTACGAGTGGGAAAACGAAGACGAGGGGCCGGGACACAACGTCCTCTGGACCCGGATCGTGGCGCTCATCGTGGGATTGCTCCTGGTGTTCTTCCTGGGTCGGCTCACCGCCGGCGGCGACGAGGGCGGCGACGATGCCGAGTTGACCACCCTGCGCCAGCAAAACTCGCAGCTCGAGAATCAGGTCAGCGATCTGCAGTCCGAGCTCGAGGCCGCGAGGACGGAGCCGTCTCCGGAGCCGACCGAGACTCCGGCGGACGACGAAGGCGGAGGCGGAGGCAACACGGGCGGCGCCACAGACACCTACACGGTGCAAGCCGGCCAGGGCTTCCAGCAGATCGCCGAGGATGCGCTGGGCGACATCGGACTCGCGGAGTGCATCGCCGAGTTCAACGGCTTGACTCTCGACAGCACCATCACCCCGGGGGAGGAACTCGATATTCCGGCGGAGGAAGACTGCTGATCGTCTAGTCCGCGGTGCGGCTCGAGATGATCACCCAGCGGGTTCCCCGTCTTTCGAGCGTCCACTCGGAGGTCGACGCCGTGCGGGTCGTATTCGCATCCAGCTCGACGTGGGTGGCGTCGTCCACGTAACGAGGCCTAACCAAGGCGCGCTCGCGTACCACCAGGCGGTTGTCATCGATGTAGACGACGGTCACCTCCAGCGCGCGGCTGCGAGTCCGATCCAAGAGGTTGTTCTGCCGGAGCAGACGAAGATCACTTCGACCCTGGGTGAATTGCGGAGACCCTCGGCCCACGACCGCGCGAAGCGCCTCGATGCTTCTCCGCCGGTAGGCCTCCTCCAGTCCGCTTCTGAGGTCCTCGAAGATCGCCTCGGCCTCGCTCTCGCCGATCGTCGAGGGGTTAGCGATCGGGCTCGCCGGGGCGGTGGGGCTCCCGGCCGCGTGGGTTGTGACCGGAGGTGAGTCACTGGAAGAATCCGGTCTCGACGCCGCGAAGACGAGCGCCCCCGCTACGACGGCCGCCACCGCAAGCACGAAGAAGGCGCTCAGGGGACTCAGCGGAGGACCGTCCGGCGCAGCTCCGTCCGTGCCGTTTCGCTCGATGGCTCCCACCCCCTGCGTCTCGACCGATGCCTACCACATTCAACACATGGTCGTGCGAAGTATCTAGAACGTTGACTTCGATCGCGGTTAATCTCGAAGTTCGAGCGGCGGAAGGGGGCCTTCGGCATGGGTTCCGGCAACGGGCGACCGGGAACGCAGCAGAAGCTCAATCGATATGACCTCGAGGACTTCAATCCTCATCGCAGCGACCAACCGTCGAGCGACGGAGCGACGTCGCAGGAGAACACGCCCGTTCAACAGCAAAGCGAGCTCGCGGAATCCCACCCCGGCGCGACGCCCCCACTAGCCGGCGAGCCCGCCGGTCCCAAACGTGACCCGGGCCGCAGACGTTCACCGGCGGACGCCTACAGGCCGCTTCATGATTTCCTGGAGACCTTCGACTCGGACACCGTGATGATCTCGTTTGCCGCGCTCGAGAACATGATCAGGCGAAAGCTTCCGCCTTCCGCGCGCCAGCGGGAGACCTGGTGGACCAACCGACCGCGCGGCCAAGGTCATGCAAAAGCCTGGCGTGATCTCGGATGGCAAGTCGAACGCGTCGATCTCGAGAGGGGACGCGTGACCTTTACACGTTTGTGGTAGCCGGCTCCTCCTAGACCTCGAGTCTGTACCCCATTCCGCGCACCGTTTTGATGTTCTTGCCCCCGAGTTTCCTACGCAGATAGCCGACGTAGACGTCCACGACGTTGGACCCCGGGTCGTAGTCGTAGCCCCAGACGTGACTGAGCAGCTGCTCGCGCGACAGCACCTGTCCCGCGTGACGGAAGAACGTCTCCGCCAGCGTGAACTCTCGAGCCGACAACTCGACCGACTTGCCGGCCACCTGCGCGGTGCGCGTTCGCAGATCGAGCGTCAGGTCCCCGGCTCGCAGCACGGTCTCCTCAGGAGCTTGCTCCCCCCTGAGACGCACGCGCACTCGTGCGAGTAGCTCGTCGAAGCTGAACGGTTTGGTGACGTAGTCGTCGGCACCCCCCTCCAGACCGGTGACCGTGGCCTGCACGCCGTCTCGTGCGGTGAGGATGATGACCGGCAGGCGCGTGTCCTTGGCGCGCAATTCCCGAAGCACATCGAGTCCGTCCTTGCCCGGTAGCCCCAGGTCCAGTACGACCAGATCGAACTCCCTCGAACGCGCCATGAACAGAGCATCGTGGCCGTCGGTGGCGACCGACGTGGTGAACCCGTTGGCCTTCAGGCCCTTCTCCAGGAACGAGGCGATACGCGGCTCGTCCTCGGCAATCAGAATCCGCTTCATCGAGCGAGCTCCTCGGAATCGGTATAGGGCTGGTCGACCGGCACGATTATCGTGAAGGTTGCGCCCTGACCCGGAGCGCTCAACAGGCGAACCCTGCCGTTGTGCCCCTCGGCGATCGCCTTGACGATGGCCAGGCCCAGGCCCATTCCTTCGGAGGCTCGGGCTCTCGACCTGGCCCGGGCGAACCGGTTGAAGATCCGCAGCTGTTCCTCTTTCGAGATACCGGGGCCGGTGTCGCGCACCCAGAAGCGAGCCTCCTCCCCGGACACCTTGGAGCCGATCCAGATCCGGTCTCCCTCGGCGGTGTGTTGAACGGCGTTCTGGGCCAGCTGCATCATCGCCTGCGTCAGGCGTTGCCGGTCGGCCTCGATGAGGCCTTTCCCCGACCCGTCCAGGTCCCACTCGCGTTTGGCGAGGCCGCGCACCTTCGTGTTGAGCTCGTCGGTCAACTCCTTCACGTCGACCGCGGTCAGGTTCAAGAAGTCGGGCCGTCGGGCCTTGGTGAGCATCAGGAGGTCCTCGACCATGCGCGTCATGCGATCGAGCTCGTCGGTGACCAGTGACACGGTCTCCCGGCGCTCCTCCGGATCGTCGCCCATGAGCTCGAGATGACCTCGGATGATTGTGATCGGCGTGCGAAGCTCGTGGCCCGCATCGTCGATGAAGCTTCGCTGGGTAGTGAACGCCTCGCCGAGACGATCGAGCAGGTCGTTGAAGGTGGCCGCGAGCTGAGCGATCTCGTCACCTCCCTCAACGGGGAGACGGCGCGTCATGTCGCTCTCCGTTATTCGCTGAGCCGACGACCGGACGGCCTCGACGCGACTGAGAATGCGGCCCGACAGCGCGTAGAAGAGGACGAAGCCGATGATCAGCGTGATGACGGTGATCTGAGCCGCCGATCGCACCGCGGAATCGACGGATTCCTTCTCCAGGTCTCTGAAGTCCGCTACCACGAACACGGCCTCGACGTCGCCGGCCGCGTTGTTCAGGGGCACGGCGAGGTAACGGAGTTCTCCGGCGGGAGTCATGGCGGAGCCGAAGTCCGAGCTCCCCTCGACCGCCGACCAGCGCGCGATTAGTTGGGGGTCCCTGTCGACGCGATACGGGAGCGGCTCCGGTTGGATGCTTCGCCGGTAGGGCTCACCGTCGATCAACGTAAGCATCGTCTCGTTCACCGAGGGGATGTTGCGGCTCAGGAAGGTGTTGAAGATCCGCCTCACGTCACCCTCGAACGGCTCCGAGGTCCGGGGATCGAGCCCCCGGGTCGCCAGCCTCTGGAGCTCTGCCACCTCTTGCTCGAGCTCGGAGTTGATCCTCTCGTCCATCCGGTTGACCAGGATGGTCCGCAGCACGAACAGCGATGCCACCGCGGCGACCAACAGAACCAGAACGTAGCCGCCCAGGATGCGCCCGCGCAGCCCGGTCACGCGCTGCAAAAGGCTCGGCCCTCCGTTTCCCGAACGGCTCTGCGGCGGGGGTCCGGTTACCCGATGCTCGTCCTGTTCAGTCGTCATCGTCATCGTCGTCGTCGTCATCGTC
>JBOGWW010000258.1:0-6426 GCA_050693655.1 Actinomycetota bacterium
TCATCACGCAGTGCGTAAACCACGAAGGCCTGGCGTCCCGCCGACACCTCCCTGCGGATGAGATCGTAGGCTCGCCCACGATCTTCGTCCCCCTCGGCGACTCGGGTGCTGATCGGTCGCCGCCCGCCGGGGAGCTCATTGAGCACGGAGAGGTCGAGGTCGCCGTAGATGGACACCGCCAGCGTCCGCGGGATCGGGGTTGCGGTCATCACCAGGATGTCGGGCTCACCGAGTGCGCCCTTCTCGCGCAGACGTTTACGTTGATGCACTCCGAAACGGTGTTGCTCGTCGACGACCGCCAGGCCCAACCGGGAGAACTCGACCGCGTCCTGGATCAGGGCGTGCGTCCCGATCAAGAGGTCGACCTCACCCGCCGCCACCTGCCGGAGTATCTCGGCGCGCTGCGAGGCCGGAGTCGACCCCGTCAGGAGGCGTACCACCGGCCTTCGACTGACCGTCGCGAACAGGTTCCGTGATTCTTCGGCGCCGAAGGCGCGGTCGAGCAGATCGTTGACGGTCAGCAGGTGTTGCTCTGCAAGGACCTCGGTGGGGGCCATGAACGCCGCTTGATGACCGCCGTCGATGGTCGATAGACACGCATACAGGGCGACGACCGTCTTTCCCGACCCGACCTCTCCTTCCAGGAGACGGTGCATCGGATACGACTTGTTCATGTCGAACGCGACCTCCTCGCAGGCCTTGCGCTGCGCGCCGGTCGGCACGAAGGGCAGCTGGGACAGGAAGACCTCGGCCAGCGAATCCTGAAGGGGAAGGGCATGGCTGATGCCCTGTACCGTTCGTTCGAGTTTGCGTTTGCGATACACGAGTCCGAGCTGCAGCGTGAAGACCTCGTCGAAGACGAGGCGGTTCTCCGCCGACTGCACCTCGCTCGTGTCGTCGGGAAAGTGATACAGCCGCAGCGCGTCACCGCGCTTCATCAAGTGGAGCCGGCTGCGAAACTCCTCGGGCAGCGGGTCCATGACGTCGCCGGTCTTCGCCAGCGTCTCCCAGATCAGCCGCCTGATCTCGTCGCTGGAGAGATCCGCCGTCGCCGGATAGATGGGGATGATGCGGCCCACGTTGAAGGGCTCGCGACCGGTTCGAACGAGCTCGAAGCGCGGCATGGTCATCTGCAGAGTGCCGCGGAACGATTCGAGCTTGCCGTAGAAGAAGGCCTCGGTGCCCGGTTTCAGGGCCCGCGCGACCCATTCCAGGTTGAACCAGGTGACGGCGATCGATCCGGTCTCATCCTGGATCCGTCCCTTGATGAGCTTCTTTCCGGTCCTCGTGCGGATGGGCCGCGCTATGCGCTCGACTCGAGCGAGGACCTGGCTCTCGGCTCCGCGATCCTCCGGAGACATGGTGGCGAGTTCTCGGATGGTGCGAAGATCGGTGCGGTCGACGTGGCGGCGCGGGTAGTGCTGCAGGAGATCCTGCACGGTTTCGATCTTGAGCTTCTCCAGCCCCCTCGCCCTCTTGCCGGTGAACGCCAGCCGCTTCTGACGGGAGCGAGCGGCGAACAACTCGAGCCCCTTCGGGGGGGCCTGCACGACCTCTGCCATCCCGCCAGGATAGGAGTGGTCCGGGACCAGGGCCTGCATTTGGTAGCCTCTCCCCCCTATGCCCTCCGTATGTGACGTCTGTGGAAAGACCCCGGGCTTCGGGAACAACATCTCGCACTCTCACCGGCGCTCTCGCCGCCGGTGGAACCCGAATATCCAGAAGGTCCGGGTCATGATCGATGGTGCACCGCGCCGGATGGCCGTGTGCACGAAGTGCCTCAAGGCCAACAAGGTCACCAAGGCCGGCTGAGCCGTTACGCCTCTCGCCGCCCTCCTCTAGTTATCGAGCAGGTCAACCCGGGTAACGTGCGCCCATGCCACCACAGCACCGAGGCGAGGGGACTTGAGCGCCGTCAGGAACCTGAACGCGCAGGCGAAATTGCGTCTCGAGAGGGCGCGCGCCCGGCACGGATGGCTCGACGTTCTGCTCACGACCTTCAAACGGTTCTCGGATGAGGACGGGGGCTTCTACGCGGCGGGCCTCACCTACTACATCTTTTTCTCGGTCTTCCCCCTGGTGCTGTTTGCCGTATCGGCACTCGGTTTCGCGGTGTTCCTCAGCGACTCCTTCAGACAGGACTTCATCGAAGCCGGCAGGGAAGCTTTTCCTCTGATGACTCAGGTCCTTCAGCGCGACACCCTTCAACGGGTGGAGAATGCCCGCTTCTCACTGGCGGCTATCGGTCTATTGCTCGGGCTCTACTCGGGCACCGGTGGAATCGTGGCCCTCGAACACGCCCTCAATCGCATCCGCGGACTCGAGGAGGGAGGGACCTTCGTTCAGAGACGACTCAGGGCGCTGAGGTTTCTCGCCACCATGGGCCTCATTCCCCTCCTCTCCGTCACCCTCGGCGCGGTCGGTCAACTCGTCGATTCGGCCCCCGTCGGCGTGGTCGCCTACGCCGGGGGCGCCATCATGAGCGTGCTCCTGTTCGCTTGCGCCTTCAGGTTCCTTCCGGCCCTCAAGCCGCCGTGGCGCGAGGTGCTGCCCGGCGCCATCGTCGCAGGGGCTATCTTTGAGGCGCTGAAGCTCGTCGGCCCCCTGTATCTGGCAGCGGGCAGGAGCAACCGCGACGCGACGTTCGGTACCTTTGCTACCGCGGCGGGGCTGCTCGTTTCCGCCTATCTTCTTAGCCAGGTAACGCTGCTGGCGGCCGAATTGAACGCCGTGCTTGCGGAGAGGCGACGATCGCGTGAGTTCTCTCTTGCTGATCAGGACAAGGAGGCACCTTGAGCGACCGACCCACGAACGACGATCTGTACCGAGGTAGCAACGGCAAGAAATCCGTCGGGCAACTGGTCAAGGAGATCTCCGAGGATTTCTCGACCCTGATCCGCAAGGAAATCGACCTCGCCAAGCAGGAGCTGGGTTCCTCGGTCGCGGCCAAGGCTCAGGGCATTGCGATCATCGTGATCGCCGCGACCTTCGCGTTCTTCGGGCTGATCTTTCTCCTGCTCGCGTTGCGAGATGGACTGGACACCTTTCTCTGGACCTGGGTCGCCGATCTCGTGACGGCCCTGGTGCTGATCTTGATCGGTACCGGAGCGGTACTGTTCGCCAGAAGGAAACTCGCGACACCGATCAAGGCGGACCTCACGAAACAGACGGTCAAGGAGGACATCGAATGGGCCAAGACCCTCGGCAAACGGTAGAGGACATCGAACGGACGCGCGAAGAGATGGCCGTCAAGGTCGATCAACTGATTGATGAGGCAAAGGGCGAGGCCGCCGAGGTGGGCAAGAAGGTCGCCGTGGGGGCTTTGGCTCTGGTGGGGCTCCTTTTGCTGGGGATGATCGCCAAGCGCCGGGTCGGCAGCTAGGCTAGGAAAGGTTCCAGCCCGGGTTCACCGGACCGTAGCCTTTGCCGATCCGCAACCCCTGCCGGATGGCCCCGGAAACGAAGTCCTTGGCCGCGTGGATGGCCGCCGGCACGTCGTCGCCGTGCGCGAGTCGTGCTGCGATGGCCGCCGACAGGGCGCAACCGGTGCCATGGGTGTCCTCGGTCTCGAAACGCGGTCCCGACAGCTCCAGGAACCCGCGGCCGTCATATAGCAGGTCCGTGGCGGCGTCGCCGGGCAGATGTCCGCCCTTGACCAGGACGTAACGAGGGCCGAGGTCGTGCAACGCCCTCGCGGCCTCCCGCATGGACTCGAGCGACGTGATCTCTCCGCCCCCCACCAGGCCCTCGGCCTCGTAGAGATTGGGCGTGACCACCTCCGCCAGCGGCAGGAGTCGCTCGGT
Source organism: Actinomycetota bacterium (assembly GCA_050693655.1). Taxonomy (GTDB): domain Bacteria; phylum Actinomycetota; class CADDZG01; order CADDZG01; family WHSQ01; genus WHSV01. Next base: position 3,804 of record JBOGWW010000258.1, read on the forward strand.
CAGCGCGGACACCGCTTCCGGCACGAGCAGATGATCGCGGTGTTTGGACACGAACACGGGATCGACGACCAGGTGGCCGAGTCCGTGAACCTCGACCGCCTTGGCCACCGCCTCGACGATCGGGGCCGACGAGAGCATCCCGGTCTTGGTTGCGTCCACGCCGATATCGCTCGCAACTGCATCGACCTGCGCTATCACGAACTCGGGCGGCACCTCGTGAACGGCGGTGACGGCGAGCGTGTTCTGGGCGGTCAAGGCCGTCAGCGCGCTCATGCCGTGACAGCCCAGTGCAAGAAAGGTTTTCAGATCCGCCTGGATCCCGGCTCCTCCGCCGGAGTCCGAGCCGGCGATGGTCAGCGCTCGTGGCAGGCCCGTCACCGGCTGCGCAGGTGTTCCCATCCCTCGGTTCTCCATTCCTCTAAGGCGCGGTCGCCGATGTGCGCGGGGCCGTCGGTGACCACTCCAATCTGGGTCAGCCTCGTCCCCAGGTCGCTCGATTGCGTCGTTGCCTCCTTCAAGTCTGAGCCATCCAGGCTCAAGAGCAACTCGAAGTCCTCTCCCCCGGTGACCACCAATCCGAGGAGATCGGTGCCCGGACGCCTGGAAACCAGCCAGCGCAGGGCATCGTCAACCGGCAAAGCCTCAGGGTCGATCTCGCACCCGACTCCGCTCGAGGCGATCAGGTGGCCGGCATCGATCGCGAGTCCGTCGGAGACGTCGATCATCGCGTGCGCGTAACGAGCGACGGCGCGTCCCTCGGCGACGCGCGGCCGGGGTCGCTGCGAGGCGGCGACGAGGGCGTTGCGGTGCCCGGCCTCGTGGACGTCCAACGCGATCGCCTCCTCCAGCACCAGGAGCCCTCCCGCAGCGTCGCCCAGGGTTCCGGTGACGCACAGGGCGTCGCCGGGTCTCGCACCCCTGCGGAGGACCGGCCCCCCCTCGGGTGCGACGCCCAGCATGGCCATCGAGGCGCTGATCTCCCGGGCCGCGCTGAAGTCACCGCCCACCAAGCCGACGTCGATCTCGCGGCACAGGGCCGCCATCCCCTTCGCCAGATCGTCGACGAAGGAGACCTCCGTTTCGCGTGGCAGCGCGACACTCGCGACGGCGCGCCACGGGCGCCCGCCCATCGAGGCGATGTCCGATGCGTTCGCGGCCACCAGCTTCCAACCGACGTCGAAGCCGCTCGAGTAGGAAGTGCGGAAATCCACGTCCTGCACCATGAGATCGGTCGTGAACAGCAGCTCACCGTCTGCTGGGGGGAAAGCGGCCGTGTCGTCGCCGCTCCACAACTCGCCTTCGGCGGGGGGGCCGAAGAGTGGAGCGACCCGGTCGATGAGCGCGCGCTCGCCGAGCTGCCCTACTCTCAACCGGCGTACGGCGCCGCTCAACCTTCGAACCCGGTTCAGTCCGCCGACGGACCGGCCTCGGCGACGGCCGAGGGAACCGAGCTTCGGTACTGCTCGAAGTTCTTGGCGAACATGCGGGCCAGCTCCCGCGCCTGCGCGTCGTACTCGTGTGCGTCGGGCCACGTCTCGCGCGGGTTCAGGATCTCATCGGGTACTCCGGGACAGGACACCGGCACATCGACGTTGAAGATCGGGTGCCGCTCGGTTTCGACGCGGTCCAGTGCACCGGAGGTGGCCGCGTTCACCATGGCCCTCGTGTGGGCGAGATCCATTCGCCGGCCGGCTCCGAAGGGACCTCCCGTCCAGCCGGTGTTAACGAGGTAGACCGAGGCGCCGTGCTTCTGGATGCGGTCCGCCAGCATCTGGGCGTAGACGGCGGGGTTCAGCGGCAGAAACGGTGCCCCGAAGCAGGTCGAGAAGCTGGGCTCGGGCTCGTCACCCAGGCCCGCCTCCGTCCCCGCCAGCTTGGAGGTGAACCCCGAGAGGAAGTGATACATCGTGGCGGCCGGCGTCAGTCGGGAAATCGGGGGCAGGACACCGAAGGCGTCTGCCGTCAGGAAAATGACGGTTTGGGCGTGTCCGGCACGGCCCTCCGGTACGAAATTGGGGATGAATTCGAGCGGATAGGCCACGCGCGTGTTTTCGGTAAGCGAATCGTCGTCGAAGTCGGGCACCCGGGTTACCGGATCGATGACCACGTTCTCGATGACGGAGCCGAACCGGATGGCCTCGTAGATCTGAGGTTCCTTCTCCTTCGAGAGATGAATGCACTTTGCGTAGCAACCACCTTCGAAATTGAAAATGCCGTTGTCGGACCAGCCGTGCTCGTCGTCTCCGATCAGGTGACGCTGAGGATCGGCCGAGAGAGTGGTCTTGCCCGTTCCCGACAATCCGAAGAAGAGGGCTACCCTTCCGTCGTCGTCGACGTTCGCCGAGCAATGCATGCCGACCGCGCCTTCTTCCGGGAAGAGGTAATTGCCCGAGGTGAAGATAGATTTCTTGATCTCGCCCGCGTACTGCGACCCGACGATGAGAACCAGCTCGCGCTCCAGGTCCAATCCCACAAAGGTCTCGGACCGGGTTCCGTCTCGCTCCGGCACGGCTTCGAACGTCGGCGACGAGAGGCTCACGAACTCCGGTTCGAAGTCCTCGAGTTCCGCGCGCGTCGGGCGACGGAAGAGCTGTTGCGCGAAGAGTGCGTGCCAGGCGAATTC
>JBOGWW010000259.1:0-4624 GCA_050693655.1 Actinomycetota bacterium
CTCCACGGGCGGCCGTCCCCCCACGGTTCTCGCCTTCAACGAGAGCGCGGGTGTGGTGCTCGCGGCCGACCTGGGAGCAACGCACTGCCGTCTCGCGGTTGCGGATCTGAACAACACGACCCTCGCCGAGGTCGCCGACGATCTCGACATCGCGCGCGGTCCCGAAGAGGTGCTCGAGCACGTGATGCGCCGCTGTCACGAACTGTTGAAGCTCGCAGGTCGCACCGCCGCGGACGTGCGCGGCGTCGGGCTCGGAGTCCCCGGGCCGGTCGAGTTCGCGACCGGCCGTCCCGTTTCGCCTCCGATCATGCCGGGCTGGGACGGCGTCTCGATTCCCGAGCGGGTCCGCCGGCACTTCAAGGCACCGGTGCTCGTCGACAACGACGTCAACATCATGGCCCTGGGGGAGTGGTGGGCACAGCACCGCGACGATCCCGATCTCCTCTTCATCAAGGTCGGTACGGGTATCGGCTGCGGCATCGTGGCGGGCGGCCACATACACCGGGGGTCGCAGGGAGCCGCGGGAGACCTCGGGCACATACAGGTGACCGATTCCGTCGATGCAGTCTGTCGTTGCGGAAACGTCGGCTGCATCGAGGCGGTCGCGGGAGGTGCCGCCATTGCCCGGCAGCTTCGGGGCCTAGGCTACGAAGCCCACACCAGCCGCGACGTCGTCAAGCTCGTGCGGACGGGCAACACCGATGCGGTGCGGCTGGTGCGCGCGGCGGGACGGCAGTTGGGCAGCGTGCTGGCGGCGGCGGTCAATTTCTTCAACCCCTCGGTGATCGTGATGGGAGGAGACATCGCTCATGCGCACGAGCAGTTGCTCGCGGGCGTGCGTGAAGTGGTCTATCAGCGCTCGCTGCCGCTGGCCACGCGCCACCTCCGGATCCTTCGCAGTGGGCTGGGTGATCGCGCGGGTGTGACGGGGGCCGGAGTGATGGTCATCGACCGGATCCTTTCGAGCGCCGACTTTCTTGGGGGTATGAGCGGCGCGGTGGTGGAGGCGGGCTCTTGAGCGATCAGACTCCGCCTCGTAAGCCCTTGCTCGAGCTCGCCGGCATCTCGAAGAGCTTCTTCGGGGTGCAGGTTCTCCAAGAGGTGGGGCTCGATCTGGGGCGAGGTGAGGTGCATGCGGTCGTCGGCGAGAACGGTGCCGGCAAATCGACTTTGATGAAGATAGTGGCGGGGGCCTACCGGCAGGACTCTGGGGACGTGCGCGTCGACGGCGAGGTCTTGTCTTTTCACAGCGTGCGCGAGGCGCAGCACCACGGCATCGGCATCATCTTTCAGGAATTCACCCTCCTTCCGGAGCGCACAGTGGCGCAGAACATCTTTCTGGGTCGTGAGCCCCTGCAGGGAATCAGCGTTGATCGCAGAGCCATGGAGATGAAGACGCGGGAGCTGCTGTCCTCGCTCGGGGTTGAGGGCATCTCTCCCCGCGCGGTGGTCGGAACCCTGTCGGTTGCGCAGCAGCAGATCGTCGAGATCGCCAAGGCTCTGTCGTTGGATCCTCGCATCCTCGTCATGGACGAACCGACGGCGGCGCTGTCGCCTCACGAGGTCGACGCCCTCCTGGACCGGGTGCGCCTCCTGCAGGAACGCGGGCTCGGAGTTCTCTACATCACGCACCGGCTCAAGGAGGTTTTCTCGATCGCGGACCGGATCACGGTGCTCAAGGACGGCCGCAGGATCGACACCGTCCCTGCAACCGAGGTCACGACCGGCGACTTGGTTCGCATGATGGTCGGACGGGAACTGGAGCACTATTTTCCTCCCAGGGCCGAGCCGGAAGCCGTCGGGGAGGTCAGGTTGCGCGTCACCGGCGGCGGCACCGAGATGTTGCACGACATCAACCTCGAAGTGCGAGCCGGCGAGATCGTGGGGCTGGCGGGCCTTCAGGGGTCTGGTCGTACCGAGGTGGCGAGGGCCTTGTTCGGAGCCATCCCCTTCGATCGAGGGACCGTCGAGATCGAGAGGAAACCGACCAAGGTCCGTTCGCCGCGGGATGCGATGTCCCGGAGCGTGGGCTTCCTGACCGAAGACCGCAAGAGCGAGGGCCTCGTCCTGCCTCATTCGATACGAAACAACGCCCTCCTGGCGCTGCGCGCGCTACGACCGTCGCGGCGCCGCGCCTTGAACAGCAAGGGCGCGGTTTCGGTTGACGACCTCTCGAAACGGGTCGACGTCCGAGCGGCGAGTCTGGAACAAGAGGTGCGCTACCTCAGTGGCGGCAATCAGCAGAAGGTGGTGCTCGCGAAATGGCTCGCGACGCGTCCCGACGTGCTCATCTTCGACGAACCAACTCGAGGAATCGATGTGGGGGCGAAGGCCGGCATCCACGAGCTCATGCGCGAGCTCGCCAACCGCGGGGTCGCGATCCTCATGATCTCTTCCGAGCTTCCCGAGGTCATCGGCATGAGCGACCGGATTGTGGTGATGCGCAACGGGACGGTGGCGGGAGAGCTGCCGGCCGGGAGCTCGGAACAGAGCATTCTGCTACTTGCGGCCACGGACACCGAACTGGAGGCCGGCTGATGGCCCAGCGAACGGTGCCCCAACCCCTGAATCTGAGAGAGCGCTACTCGGATCTCGTTGCGGGGTCGAGCGGAGGACCCATCACCGCCGTGCTGCTGGTCGCCTTCTTCGGAGCTTGGATCGTCGTCGCCGCGACCGGCGGGGACTTCGTGACGATCGACAACATCCGCAGCATGCTGATTCGTTCGGTCGCCCTGGGCATCGTTGCCATCGGTCAGACGCTGGTGATCCTCGCGGGATCACTGGACCTGTCCGTGGCGTATCTGATCAGCGTCACGGCCGTGCTCTCCTCCGTGATCATGGATGGGGATCCCGGCCGCATCGCACTCGGCGTAGTGGTCGTCCTTGGGATCGGCGCCCTGGTGGGACTCACCAACGGGTTGGTCATCACGAAGCTCAGGGTCAATGCCTTCATCGCCACGCTGGGTATGTCGTTGATCCTCAAGGGTCTGCTTACCGCTAGCTTCGACAACTTCTCCGGCGCGGTTCCCGACGACTACCAGGTACTCGGCTACGGGCGCATCGGCCCCTTCCCCTGGGCGGTCCTTCTCCTTGCCGCGCTCGGAGGAGCCGTCTGGTACATGCTCAACCGCACCCGGTACGGACACCATCTCTTCGCCGTGGGTGGAGACTTCGATACCGCCCGGCTCTCGGGGGTGCGCGCCGACTGGGTGATCATCCGGGCGCACATCTTCTGCAGCCTCACCGCCGTCATGACGGGGCTGTTCATCGTGAGCCGTCTCCGCGCGGGTGCACCGTGGGTAGGGCCGGATGGTGCTTACGACCTCCAGTCGATCGCCGCCGTGGTCCTGGGTGGGACCGCGCTCGCCGGGGGCCGGGGCGGCGTGGGCGGAACCGTTGCGGGTGTCTTCCTCCTGGCGATCCTCGACAACGTTTTCAATCAACTGGGAGTCAATACCTTCCTGAAGGACGTGCTCCGGGGAGTCATCTTGATCGCGGCGATCGCCATTTATGCGGTCCGGAGAAAGCGAGCGGGCCGATGAGCGCGACCTCGGCCGCACCGGTCGTCAAGGGTTCTCTTCCGGCTCGTGTGTTGAAGACCGTCAAGGGCACGGCCCCCGTCTTCGTGCTGCTGGTCATCTTGATCGCCCTGATCGCTCAGCGCACTCCGGTGTTCCTCGAGCCGCCGGTGTTCCTTGCCTTCCTGCTGCAGGCGGCTCCGCTGGTGCTGCTCGCGTGCGGCCAGCTGTTCGTGATCGTGTCGGGTGAGTTCGATCTGTCGGTTGGCTCCTTGATGACCGTGACGGTCGTGACCGCGGCGCGGCTCATCGACGGCGATCCCGCAAAGACCTACCCGGTGATCGCACTGCTCTTCGGAATCGGACTGCTGGTCGGTCTGATCAACGGGTTCGTGACCACGCGCCTGAGGGTTCCGTCCTTCATCACCACCCTCGGTATGTTGCTGATCCTGGACGGCGCGGTGAACTTCTGGACGGGCGGAGCTCCGCGCGGGTCCCTACCAGAGAACTTCCGTGTCTTCGGGCGCGCCGCGATCGAAAACTTTCCCGTGCTGGAGCGGCTGCCGTATGCGGTCATCGTGTTGCTCGTGCTCGGAGCCATTGCGCTGTACCTCCTTCACTTCACCGATCTCGGCCGGCGCATGAGCTCGACCGGAGGCAATCCCATCGCGTCGGCCCTGTCTGGTGTCAACGTGTCGCGCGTCAAGACCACTGCTTTCGTGCTCTCGGCGCTGTTCGCGGTCGCCGCGGGGATCTTGTACGGAGGTTTCACCAACGTCAGCGCACGCGTGGGGGAGGGCTTCGAGTTGCAGGCCATCTCGGCAGTGGTGCTCGGAGGTGCTCTCCTCGGAGGCGGTCGTGGCTCCATGGGCGGTGCCATGGCCGGAGCACTGAGCCTCGTTGCGCTCTTCCGGTTGCTCAACCTCTACGGCTATCCACAGGAGATTCGAGACGCCCTTCAGGGACTGATCATCATTGCCGCGGTGGCACTCGCCGCCCTTCGATCGCGGGCGGCCAGGTAGCCGGGAAAGATGACATGAAGAGGGACCCCCTCGGCACAAGCGTGTTAACCACGCAAACGTGCTCTAAGGCACAAGAGTTTCAGG
>JBOGWW010000260.1:0-2105 GCA_050693655.1 Actinomycetota bacterium
CGAGTGATCACCGTGCTCCTCGAGCAAGGTATCCATCGCGTCGTTCCCGGCAATCAGAGCTTCGGACTCGGAGCCGAGCAACGCCAGCAGCTGCCCCTGCTGCTGGCCCAAGAGCAACTCCCCTACCTGCTCGTCCTCTCTAGTCGCAGGCGGCCTCACCCGGAGCCGCAACACCGGACTCATGATGCGCGAACCGTCGGCGGCTATGTACTGAGCGCGCAGCGTGTACTCCCCCGGCTGGTCGAAGTAGAAGCCGTCCTTGCCGAATCCGATGTACGCGGAGTCGTAGATCGCCGGCCGGCCGGGATCGAGCTGAACCAGTCGGTCCTCGTCGGCGCAGTGCCGCAGCATCGGTTGGAAGACGCGCGTTCGCCCCGAGGGCTCGCGGATCGCGACGCTGACGAGGTCGTCGTTCGGGTGGAGGTAACCGTGCGTCTCACGTCCCCGGAGATCCGTCGCGCTCAGTTTGAGTTCGACGACCACGGGCTCTCCGTATTCGAAGACCTCCTTCGCTCGCAGCTCGAGGGCCAGGCCGGAGTTGTCGATCAGGGGCTCTTCGAACATCTCGGGATCGACTTCGGCGGCACCCTTGCCGAAGGCGTCCGCCCCCATGATCACGTTCTTATAGAAGCCATGTCGCAGGTGAACGAGCTCGTTGTCGGTGAACTGGAACGGGAAGCCGGCCCAGTACGCAGGCTCGCCACCGGGAGCAGGCGCGGGCGGCTGGTACTTCCACGCGTAGTTCATCCACGAGAGATCGCCGAGCCCCCCATTGGGTCCCAGCGGTGCCGGTGGATTGGCAAGGTTCTTCTGCCACGAGTGAAGCAGGTTGAAGGCGTGGCCCAGTTCGTGAACGTAGGTGCGAAGTTGCGCCCTCTGATCTGATGCACCAGTCCCCTTGATGGCGTCGTAGAACACCGCCGCGCCCTGGCGCTGACGCGTATCGCTGTAGTCGAACATGATGCCGCGGTAGCCATCCACATGGGAGGACGCGACCAGCATCCACACCTTCCACTGCGGCACGTTGGCGAACAGGCTGAAGTGGGTGGCCATGGCGTTGTGCAGCTCGCTGTCGTTCCACTTCGAATCCAGACCGGCGGCGGAAACGGGGATGACGTTGGGCGCGCCGGCTACCTGCAGTTCGATCCCCGCTTCGGCAAATGCCGCCGGCACGGTGAGGGTGCGGGCGGGGCTGCCCGCGGGCTGGGGCAGGGACCCGGTGTTGTAGGAAACGAAGGGCACCGCCCCGGCAACGGAATCCTGCTCGAACTGAACGCTCCGGAAGTGAGATGACGCGTATGCACAGAGATAGCTCGCTCCGGGCGTGCTGGGCGGAGTGATGAACTGCAGTGTGGCGGGCTTGGGAGCCTGCAGAAACGTCACGCGCGGGATCGTGACTCGAATGAAGGGGGCCGAGGGCGACCAGGTGAAGGTGCCCGTGCCCTCGATTTTGACCTCGCTCGTCGTGGTCGTGACCGCGGGATTCTTGACGATGAAGGAGCCGAAATAGCTGGTGGTCGAGCCCGTGGTGGAGAAGAAGTCTCCGCTGATCTTCTTCATCGGTCTGACGCCGTCCACGTCGACGCGCAACTCGAGTTGCCATCCGCTTCCCGTGCTCCGATAGCGTCCGCGGACGTTGCGTTTTCTCAAGAAGACCGGAGGTATGGTCCGTGCGGGTCCCACGATGGGCGGGACGCTCGGCGCCTCGACCTGCAGTTCTGCGCTCTCCTCGACCCTGTCCTCGGCGGTCCGTTCCGCCTCGGGTTCAACCGTCTTGGGTTCGCCGACGGCGGGCTCGATAGAGCCATTTGCGTATCCGTCGTCGATGTGGATCTCCGAAGGTGGAGTTTGCTCGATCACAACGGTTGGATCAGAGAGAACGGGCACGGAGGTCTCCTTTCGGCAGACGGCGAACGCAAGCTGCAGCGCCCAGGTGCGCGCACCACATTGACAGTCCAGCGTCACCGACCCGTCACCGACCCGTCACCAACCGCTCGTCGGGTCGCGGCGGCCGGGGAACCGAGCGGCGATCGTGTTGCCGGGGTTATACAGAGGGTGTGTTACGGAGACTCGTGGTTCTCGGTCCCCCCGGTGGCGGCAAGGGC
>JBOGWW010000261.1:0-1830 GCA_050693655.1 Actinomycetota bacterium
AGTCGAGCGTCATCCCGCCGATGGAGGTGGCTTCGTCTCCCGTAATCGAGACGAGGGCATCGCCGGCGGCGCGGGCCAGGGGGCCGAGACGCGAGGCAGTCGTCTTGGGTTCGGAGCTCATGGGCAACGAGCCTAGTCCTGCGCCGGAAGCGAACTGTCCTCGTCCGCTTCGATGGCCGCGGCCGCCTTCTCGGCGTTGTGGGAGGGCGCGACGGAGAGCTCCCTGAGGGCCCTCTGCACGATGGTCTTGAAGGTGGGGGCCGCGGTTAGGCCACCGTAGATGGGCGTGGGCGAGTCGAGGATCACGATCGCCGCGACCTCGGGGCGTTTGGCCGGTGCATATCCGGCGAAGCTCGCGAAGTAGTCCTCGCCGTAGCCGCCCTCCTCGAGGACCTTCTGAGCCGTTCCCGTCTTGCCGGCGACCTCGTAGCCGGGAATCTGCGCATTTATGCCCGTGCCCTCGCCCACGACGTTGGTGAGGATCTCGGTCACGGTGCGCGCAACGCGTCCGCGCAGCACTCTCCTCTGGGCTGAGGGATCCGCGGGATCGAGCTCCGCATCTCCGTCGATGGTGCCGGCGAGCATCCGCGGCTCGACCCATACGCCGCGGTTCGCAATGGTTGCGTAGGCGGACACCATCTGAAGCGGCGTTACCGCGATGCCCTGGCCGATGGGGATGTTCCCGATGCTCGAGCCGGACCACTCCTCCAGCGGACGCACGATGCCCGGCGACTCGCCGGGGAAGCCGAGTCCGGTCTTGCTGCCGAACCCGAACCGGTGGACGTACTCGTCGAGTCCCTCGCCTCCGAGCTTCTGTCCCACCATCACGGTTCCGACGTTCGAGGACTCGGTGATGATCTGGTGCACGTCCATCTTCTGGGTCTCGTGCGAGGACGCGTCGTGGATGACCCGGTCGGCGACCTGGAGTTGATCGGGAACGGTGAAGTTCGTCTTGGGCGTGACCGCCCCTTCGCTCAGAGCGGCCGCCAGGGTCACGGCTTTGAAGATCGATCCGGGCTCGTAGACATCGGCGAGCGCCCTGTTACGACGTTCGTCGTCGGTGAACTCGTTATAGGAGTTGGGATCGAAATCGGGCACGTTGGCGAGCGCGAGGATCTCGCCCGTCTTGGGGCGCATCAAAATGGCCGTACCCGAGTCCGCCTTGTACTGCCCCACCGCGTCCCTCAGCGCGCTCTCGGTGAAGTATTGGATGTCCTTGTCGATCGTGAGCAGGATCGAACGGCCGGGCTCCGGTTGCTCGTAGGTCGAATCGGCCTGCGGGAGCTGGGTACCGAAGGTGTCTTTCTCGAACCGAACCACGCCCGGCCTGCCGGCCAGCACCTGGTCGTACTGAGCCTCGACGCCCTCCATGACGGTTCCGTCGACGTTCACGAACCCCAACACGTGGGAGGCGATCCTGCCGTTCGGGTAGACGCGCTTGGGCTCGGCCTCCAGGAAGATGCCGGGCAGCTCCAGCGCCGCGATCCTCTTGGCGACGCGGGGATTCACCTGGCGCGCGACGTACTCGAACTGGTCGCCCTCGAACGTTCCGGTCAGCGACGCGACGAGCTTCGACGGCTTCACCTTCAGCAGCGGGCCGAGTGCGGATGCCACGGCGTGGGGATCATCGATCAGGGTGGGGTCCGAGTACACGACCTGTAGATCGACGGAGATGGACAACGTCTCGGCGTCGCGGTCGAGCACCGTGCCCCGGCGAGCGGGAAACTCGATCTCGGTAAGGCGTTGCTCCGCCGCGATCTCCTGGAACTCCTCGCGCTCGACGACCTGGAGCATGAAGAGCCTGGCCCCCATGAGCGCGAAGAGCATGGT
>JBOGWW010000262.1:0-3471 GCA_050693655.1 Actinomycetota bacterium
CCGGATAAGTCCGGCACGAAGCTCATCGCGCAGAACCGCAAGGCGCGTCACTCCTACGAGATCGAGGAAACCGTCGAAGCCGGCATCGTTCTCGTCGGCACCGAAGTCAAGTCGTGCCGCGATGGTCGGGTGAACCTGTCCGATGCCTACGCCACCATCGACGGCAACGGTGAGACCTGGCTCCTTGGGTGCCACATCAGTCCGTACAGCCACGGCAATCGCAACAACCACGACCCGATCCGACCGCGCAAGTTGTTGCTTCGCGGCGACGAGATCACCCGTCTCGCAATCAAGGTGAACCAGGAGGGCCGCACGCTCGTCCCCTTGCGGGCGTACTTCAAACACGGCCTGGTCAAGGTGGAGCTCGCCGTGGGCCGGGGCAAGAAGCTGTACGACAAACGCCAGGACAAGGCCAAACGCGACGCGGAGCGCTCGATGCAGCGAGAGCTCGGCCGTCGTCGCTGACGCGTAGCTCCTCGAAAGTCGGACAATGGATGGGTCGCACCCAACAGGAGGTCATCATGGCTGAGCAGATCACCAAGAGCGAGCAGGAGTGGCGCGAGGAGCTGTCGCCCGATCAGTACGAGGTCCTTCGCAACAAGGCCACGGAGCGAGCCTTCACGGGCAAGTACGTCCACGTCAAGGACGACGGTATCTACCGCTGCGCGGGCTGCGGCGCCGAGTTGTTCGACTCGGACACCAAGTTCGAGTCGGGCTCCGGCTGGCCGAGCTTCACCGATCCCAAGGTCGCCGAGAACATCGAGCTAGAGACCGACTCGAGCCACGGCATGGTTCGCACCGAGGTCCTCTGCGCTCGCTGCGGGGGCCACCTGGGTCACGTCTTCGCCGACGGCCCCGGCCCCAACGGGAAGCGCTACTGCATCAACTCCTGCGCCCTCGACCTCGAACCAAAATAATCGGTTTCTGAGCGCGGGAGACTCGCCCGCCCGAAGGGCGGATACCGAGCCTTTTCCTCGGCGAGGCGCAGCGGAGCTTCGCCGAAGCCTAGAGTCCCGCAGATCCGGCACCACGGCACAAGGAAATGGGATATGCGGCCCCTCGATGCCCGGTTTTCCTGGGAAGCCCCGCCCTGGCCGGGGCGTTATTACCTCTGGGAGAGTCTCGATCTTGTGCGAAACTCTCTGTCAGGACGTTGACAACGGGCGGCCTTGCCGCCCTCGTCCATCAAGGGGCTGAACTGGATTCGACCTTGACCGGACCGAGATAGGAGAAGCGAGCCGAGAATTCCGGGTGGTCTCGAGAATCTCTCCCGGAAACTTATAACTGCCGCTGCGTAAAGCACGGTTGCCATCCCCTAAGTGATGGCCGTCGGCCCGAAGATCGTCTGCGTCTTCGGGATCCGGCGTCGTCTAGCAGACTCGCCGCTCCGGGCCCGTTCGGTGCCCTGGAGCGGGACTCCCAAACCGAACTAGGTGCCGGCCGCCGCCGTTTGCGGGCCGGCCGGCGTCCGAACTCAGACCGCAAACTACGCTCGTAGAAGGCCTATCGAGGGGTCGAGGGACCCGGGTTCGATTCCCGGCAGCTCCACCATTTCATGACAGTGTCCGAGCTACCCGTGCTCTGACCTGGGTTTTCGGCGCCCGACGAGTGATTCACACATCGTCCCGCCACCTGTCCGTCGACGAGGGCACGCCCGTGACCTGCAGTTTCGGTTCGATTCCCGTCACCCTGTTCTGCAACATGCTCGCTCTGCTCGAGGATGTCGTCGGCAAGAGCGAGCAGCGCTCGCGCGAGCGGGCGTAGGTCAGCATCTGACATGCGCCGCGCACGGCGTCCCTCGGCGATCTCTTGAGAGTCGCCCCCGTGCATCCGAGGTCGTCCCCCTTGGACGCCTCCGGGCGCCTGGTCGTCTTCGATGGGGCCGCCGAATCGCGGGGGAATGGGAGCGACCACGGTCCCCATCCGGAGCAGGAATGCGGTCGTCGAGATGTCCGAGCCTGAATCACCGGGAGACGGTTGCCATTCGTTCACATCGCCAGCGTAGCGAGGGCTTGAGACGAAATACAGGTCTGAAATTACGAGCAGGTCATCTGCTCTGTCAAAGGCAGCGCTGAGGCGGGACGGGCGCCGATTCTGTGGTTGCATTTTGCGAGCTTCTCGATATACTTTCCTCGCATGAGATCAGTAGCAGGATCGATTCGTTCAAGTGTCGAGACGGCCCGACCAGGGACATTCTTTCGCGCGTCCGACTTCGCTGGCCCTCGACGGGCCGTTGAGTCGGCCCTTTCAAGGCTCGTTCTCGAAGAGGGCAATCTCCTCCGCGTGCGCCGTGGGCTGTATTGGAAGGGTGTGAAATCTCGATTCGGGCCTGGGCGTCCCAGGCCGGAGGATGTTGTCACGGAGGTGGCCGAGGGCAGAGGAGTTGGTCCTGCCGGATGGTCGGCGAGCCACGCCCTCGGTCTGTCTACACAAGTGCCGGCCCTGCCGGAGTTCGCCGTGGTTGGCCCCCCGCCTGCGGGTGTTCCTGGAGTGCGGTTCCACTCGCGAAGAAACTTCGCTCGGCTGGGCCTCCGGTATCACGAGATCGCCTTGTTGGAGGTGCTCCGCGATTGGCCCGACCACGTTGATCGGGATTGGTCGGATCTTGAACGGACGGTGATCCGGTTCCGGGACGAGAGGCGGATCCGACCCAATCGACTGCTCAAGGCAGCCGTCGCGGAAAAGGTACCTGCACTGAGGACCCACTTGGCGGGCTTGTTCAGCGACGGAGATCGTGAGTTGGCAGTCGCTTCCCCCCGCTGACCGTGGCTCGGCTGAGGGATCATCCCGAAGACTTGTTTGCTCTGGCTGGGCAAACCGGTGAGGCGCTGGGCTTGCCCTTGGAGCTCGTTGAGAAGGACTTCTGGATCACAGAGCTCCTCCGAAGTGTGATCAAGCCGGTCGACGACGCGTACGTCGTCTTCAAAGGCGGCACCAGCCTCTCCAAAGCCTTCCATCTCATCGAACGATTCTCAGAGGACGTAGACGTATTGGTCGTAGTGACTCGCTCTTCTTCGAAGGACTTCGGCAAGGGCGGCGTGGACAAGATCCTCAAGAGAATCTGCTCGCGCGTCGGCGCCGACCTCGGTATCGCCGAGACCGATCAAACACTAGAGGGATCGGGTAAGGGCGAACATCGAAACGTCAGGTACGGATACCCGGCGTCCGTGGCGGCGACAGTCGTTCGATCCGGAGTGCTCCTGGAAATGGGCGTTCGCGGTGGGCCCAAGCCGAGTTCACCCCGCGAGATTCGTTCCTTCATCAGCCAACACGCCATGGAATCGCTTGGAGTGGCGGAGGACGAATACGACGAGTTCTCGGCGGTGGAAGTTGAAGTACTCAACCCCGAGAGGGCGCTGTTCGAGAAGCTGGCCATCCTCCACCATCTCGGAGCCAACTACCCGGACTCCCAGGAGGAATTACGACGGGCAGCTCGGCACCTCTACGACGTATATAAGCTCATCACGAGCG
>JBOGWW010000263.1:0-10183 GCA_050693655.1 Actinomycetota bacterium
TGTCGCTCTGCTAAGCCGAGGGTCATTTGGAGTCCTCCCCGGGGAGAGAATTACGGTCGTGTAATTCTCTCAAGCCCAGGTTCGGATCGCGAGCACCGAGGGCGAGAAAAACACCGCCCACCTAGAGGGCCGAAACATTCACGTCGGAGTTTCTCGCGAGCTCCGATCAGCGGTCTCACAGCCCACGGCCCTCATTGGGTCCGGCTCCATATTCGTCCGCCTTGCGCCGGGAGTGCGCTTACTCGTACCGTGCCCTGGCCCCTGCCCGACGCGCCACCAAGCGCCGGCGAACCAAGTCCTTGGATGCTCAGACGGGGTTCTGGCCGCGTCTTCGCTTGACGATGCGGAGCAACACGATCGTCCCCTCGTAGAGCAGATAGAGGGGAGCAGCCAGCAGCAGCAGGGTGTAGGGGTCCTGGCTCGGCGTCACGATTGCGGCCAGAGCCGCGATCGCCACGATGGCGACCCGGCGCTGTTTCTTGAGTTGAGCGACGGTGACGGCCCCCGCGAGCCCCAGGAAGAAGAGCACCAGCGGCAGCTCGAACGCCACGGCGAAACCCAGAAGCATGAAGCCCACGAAGCTGAGGTATTCCTCGGCCCCCAGGAGCGGGTTGAGGCCCTCGCCGCCGATCTGCAACAGGAATCGCAGTCCGGTGGGCATGGCGAAGTACGCGGTGACGGCGCCGACGGCGAAGAGCGAGATGGCCGTGAACAAGAACGGGATCGTGTAGCGCTTCTCCTTGGGCGTGAGCGCGGGGGTAACGAAGGCATAGATCTCGTACATCCACACGGGTGAAGCCGCCGCGAGTCCCACGAGCGCGGTCAGCTTCAGGCGGAAGTTGAAGCCCCCGGTCGCATTGAAGAACGTGAGGTCGCAGCCCTGCTCGCCGAGCAGGCGCGCGGGGACCTCACATAGAGGTCGCTTGAAGAGAGCGAGGATCGGTTCGTAGAACAGAAACGCGATGACGGACAGGACGACGAAGGCCAGGCCGGACACGATGAGTCGATCCCGGAGCTCGCCCAGGTGCTCCATCATGGACATCGAGGCCGGCGGTTTCGGCGCGCGCCGCCTGCGGAAGCGGAGCCGGCGGGTCCTCAGATCCGACGACATCAGGCGCCCTCGGCCCGCCGGGAGGCCTCCCCGTCGGCCTCGATCGCTCCGGCGACGGGATGATCCTGCGCGCCGGTGCCCTCCTCCTCCGCCGCGGAATCTTCGCCGGCCGGCACCTGGGGCTCGGGCGCTTCCTCGTCCTCCAGCCGGGCCACCTCGGAATCGTTGCCGGCGATCGCGGCGAGCTCTTCGTCGTCGGGCTCGTCCTCTACGTCGAAATCGGAGAACTCCTGTTTGACATCGTCCGCCATGGCTCTCATCTGCTTGATGAAGCCACCGACGGTCCGGGCGATCTCGGGCAACTTGTCGGGGCCGAAGACGATCAGGGCCAGCACGCCCACGACCAGGATCTCCATGGGACCTATCTGGGGCATGAGTCGAGTCTAAGGGGGTGTCCCGGCAACGCCGGGAAGCCGGAGGGCAGCAATCAGTCGGAGAGGAAGCGGACGCCTCGGCGACCGCGGGAAACCTGCACCAGGGCGGCATTCAATCGGGGAGGAAGCGGTCGCCTCGGCGACCGCGGGAAATCTGTGGCAGGAAACTAGGAGCCGGTGAGCCGGGTCAGCCAGCGGTCGTCCGCCAACTGGTGGTGAAAGTCGATGAGGTCGTCGAAATTGAGGGGAGGACCCGTGTGCACCTCGAGGGCCTCGGCGGGAATGTGAAGCGGAACCGGCATCACGCCACCCGAGAGCAGGAGGCGGATGACTCGCTCGTCGGCTCGCTTCTCGACGAAGTCGCCGCAGTCGGGACAGGTGAAGCCGTAGGTGTTCGCGATCTTTGACGCGCCGATGCGCAGAAGGATGTCGTCGGCCACCAAGTCGATCTCCCCGCATCCAGGGCAAGCGGCTTTGATCGTGGTCACAACCTCCTCCTTTCTGCGCTCGGTAACTGTCCGTGCTCATCTATCGGTCCGGAGTCAGGGCGGGTTTAGGACGGAGCGAGTATTTCGTTGCGACCCCTCCGGGGCGGCTCAAGCCGAGCGGCTCCACGCCCGATGCCTATGGCATGGGAATTTTCGGCGCGCGCGCTTCGAGCTCCTTGCCCTCCGGGCCGGGCGGTCTGTCCCAGGCACTTGAGGCCGCCATCCGCGTGAGCGAGGTCGCCGCCTCTGCCGCGGCGCTCCCCGACGTGCTCGACGCCATGCTGAGCGCCGTGGTGGATCTCCTGGGCGTGGATCAGGGCTCGATCATGCTGGTGGACGCCGGCGGGCACAACCTCGTCCTGTCGGCGACCGTCGGCGCTCCCGCGGGCGCGCCGGTGGGCTACCGCATCGGCTGCGCCGAAGGCATAGCGGGTCGCGTGCTGGCCACCGGCAGGCCCCTGCTGCTCGAAGAGGTCGACGCCGATGCGTTTGTGAACTTCACCGAGAAGCGGCGGCGGATAGCCTCGAGCGCCGTGGTCCCGCTGCGGGCCCGGGGCCGAGCCATAGGCGTGCTCAGCATCGCCATCTGCGAAGGTGAGGGCCACCTCAGCGACGACGACCTCCGGGTGGCGCAGATGTTCGCCGACCAGGCGGCGGGTGTCATCCACCGGACCCGCCTGCACGACGGCGCCGAGCAGCGCTCCTCGGACCTCATGGCCCTCCTGAGGGCCTCGCGGGGGGTCGTGGGGGTACTCGACGTCAACGACCTCCTTCACAAGATCCTGGATGGGGCCATGAGGCTCTCGGGGGGATCCACGGGATTCGTGTGCCTCTTCGACCGCGAGTCCGGCGGCGTCGAGACGGGCGTGTTCCGTTCGATCGGCAAGGATGAGATCGGTGCGCTGCTGGCTCGCCCCGAGGTCCAGGCGGCCAGAACTTCGCTCGAGCCGATGGTGTTCGGGTCCTCGTTCGCGGTGGGACTGGCGACTCAGGCCGGCACCAACGGGGTCATCGTGACCACGGGGGCGGCCGAAGTCGTCGCAGACCGGCTCGAGTTAATGAGCCTCTTCCAGCAGCAGTCCAGCAGCGCGCTCGCATCGGCCGAGCTTCACGAGGCCCTCAAGCACAAGGAACAGGAGCTGTCCTCCATTATCGACGGAGTCCTGAACCCCATGGTTCTCGTCGACGCGGCAAGCCGCATCGTCGCCATGAACCCCGCGTCCGAGGAACTGTTCCACATCTCCGGCCGCTTCTCCGAGGGCACCCCGGTGTCGGGCGCGCTCGGCCACTATGACATCGAGCGTCTACTCACCGGCGACGGAGACGTCCAGACCGAGATCGAGGTCGGCGTGCCGGCCCGGACCTTCAAGGCGCGTGTGACGGATGTGCGGCTGGTGGGGGCTCCGGCAGGTCGCTTGCTCGTCATGGACGACGTGACGACCGAGCGTCAGAACGCGCGCGTCCAGCGCGACTTCGTCGCCATGATCGGCCACGAACTACGCACGCCGTTGACCATCATCAAAGGGTTCGCCCGGACGCTCATCAAGCGAGCGGACAAGTCGAGTCCCCAGCAGATGACCGATGTGCTCACCACCATCGACAACAAGGCGAACCAACTCGAGCGCATCATCGAGGACCTGCTGTACGTCTCACGCGTCGAGTCGCGCGAGGCGGCTTTGCGAGTCGAGCGCGTCGAGGTGGGCGAGCTCGTTACCAAGGTCAGCCAGGAGATGCTGCGGGGTCACCCCGAGCGAGAGGTGCACCTGGAGGTCGTGGGCCCGCTCCAGTGGGTCTGCGACGAGTCGAAGGTCTCTCTCTTGCTCCGGCACCTGCTCGACAACGCGCTGAAGTACTCGGAGGCTCCGGCCCCCGTGATCGTTCGGGCGCGCGAGGAGGCCGAGGATCTGGTTATCGAGGTGGTCGACCGCGGCGTGGGAATGGTCTCGAGCGACGTCCCCAACATCTTCGAGCGCTTCCACCAGATCGACGGCG
The DNA here is from genome assembly GCA_050693655.1 of Actinomycetota bacterium. Taxonomy (GTDB): domain Bacteria; phylum Actinomycetota; class CADDZG01; order CADDZG01; family WHSQ01; genus WHSV01. Next base: position 3,966 of record JBOGWW010000263.1, read on the forward strand.
GGTCGACGCGCACCCACGGGGGCCTGGGGGTGGGTCTCTACCTCAGCGCACAACTGGTGCGGATCCACGGGGGCCGCATCTGGGTCGACTCCACCTGGGGCAAGGGCTCGACCTTCTGCTTCTCGCTCCCCCGCCGCATGGGGCAGTCCACCCCACAGGTGTTGCGCCGCTCGCCCGAAGGCGTCGCCTAGCTCCGGGTCTCAACCGACCGGCGCCTCCTCCAGAGCAAGCTCCACCCCTCCATCCTCGCTCGCAGAAAGGCGGGCCGGACATCCGATGGGGACTGTGAGCAGGCGGGTGCCGTGGCCACAGGGAAAGCCGGCGGCTATGGGGAAATCGGTGCCCTCGCAGAGGTCGAGCACGATCTCGTCGAGAGCGCGGCCCAGTCGGACCTTGTCCTCGGTGATGTCGGTCATCTGCCCGACCAGAAGACCCTGCAGGTCGCGCAGCTTGCCGGCGCGCTTCAGGTGCAGAAGCATCCGGTCGAGCCGGTAGAGCTCCTCGTCGATGTCCTCGAACAACAGGATGGAACCCTCCGTCGGCGGCTCGTACTCGGTGCCGATGAGGTCCGTCAAGATGGTCAGGTTCCCGCCCATCAATGCTCCCCGGCCCGCGCCCGGACGCAACACTCGCAGCGCGGTTTCTGCCTCCAGGTCGTAGCTCCAGGGCTCCGTGAGGGTCAGCGCGCGCCGGAGGTGGGCGATCGTCGGCTCGTCCCTGGCCCGCTTGAAGGTCAGCAGCATGGGGCCGTGGAAGGTCACCAGTCCCGACTTGGTCGCCAGGGCGAGGAGCAAGGCGGTCGCATCGCTGGAGCCGACCACGCACTTGGGGTGGTGCCGGGCGACGTCGAAGTCGATGAGGTCGAGCAACTTCTCCGTCCCGTAGCCCCCTTTGGTGCACACCAGGGCCCGCACCTCGTCGTCCAGGAACATGTCTCGAATGGCGGCGGCTCGCTCGCCAACCGGGCCGGCGAAATGGTGGTCCCGCAGATGGTTGTTCGGATGCACAACCGGAACGAAGCCCATGCTCTTCAGGACGTCCGAGCCGCGGTCGATGTCCGCTTCGCTGAGCCACCCGCCCGGAGAGATCAGGCCGACGGCATCGCCCTCTTGCAGGTGCGGGGGCTTGATCAGAGTCACTATCTATGTCCCCCCATCACCGCGCTCTCGTCCCAATTAGCCCTAATGAGCCACGCTCCACCCTGGCCCTGGGTCAGGGCATACGTCTCCTGCCCGCGCTCTTCGATGAGCAGACCATCGTTTCTCTCCAGGCGCTGCCCGTATCTCGTCCGCACGTGGGCCGTCTTGCGGTCCGCGCTCCAGGAAACGCTCTCGATATTCACGTACTTGATCTCTATTGATTCGTAGCTACGGGAGTTGGTGCGAAATCGTTCCACGATCTCGTCCACGTGCTGTTTGGTGGAGAAGTAGTCCCCCACGTTCTTGATCGCTTCGTCGTGCCAGCAGGATCGGTAAGCCTCCTCGTCCTTGGTCTCCCATGCATTGAAGACTCTTCTGATCGTCTCAACGGGACCTCGCGCGCGGCTGATCTGGATGTGTCTGAAGGGATTCTTGACGGTGAGGAAGAAGCGGCTGTCCGACGCCGAGGGGAACCGGTCGTTGAACGTCTTTACGAACAGCGAGGTCAGGATCGAAGTACCCACTCCAATGAAGAACCCCAGGACGATCTCCATGTCCGAGATCCTACGTGGGGCCGCTCCGTCGAGGCCGAAATCTACTTCAGGACACTGCACCATCGGGTCCCCGCAAGGATGATGTGATCGATCATCGCCAGACCCACGACCTCGGCTGCACGCCCGAGCTCCTCGGTAGTTGCACGATCTTGCCGGCTCGGTCGGGTTTCCCCCGATGGATGCGTATGAACCAGCGCGAAGGCGGCCCCACCGTAGCGGAGAACCGCGGCGAGAACGTCGCGGCTCTCAAGGAGGCAGCGGCTGTCCGTGCCCGTGGTCAGGGGCTCGACCCTCAGCACTCGATTGGCGGCGCTGAGCACGACCACGAACGACTCCTCGCGGGCGGGATCGATTACGCTCCGGCGGGCGACCGCGGCGAGGTCGGCCGCGTCCCGGATGCGGGTGGTGCTGGACTCGGTTCGGTCAGCCGCTCGCCGGCCGAGCTCGAAGGCCGCCACTAGTGATGCAGCCTTGGCGGGCCCCATGGCGCGCCCCGCGGCTAATTCGTGGAGCTCGCCCTCCGCCAGTGCCCCCAAGCCTCCGTAATGGGCCAGGAGTTCTTGAGCGAGGGTCAGGGCGCTGCAGCCGGAGCCACCACTGCGGACCACCAGCGCCACCAGCTCGGAGTCGGTTAGGGCGCGCGGCCCCAACCGATCGAGGCGCTCGCGAGGCCTGTCCTGAGCCGCTATCTGGGCGATGGACACCATCATTCGGACACTTTAGGGGCGAGCAGTGACATTCCGTCCCCCGCTTACTGTCGTAGAGGCTCGTTACGATGGGCACTCACTCAGAGGGGAAGGCATCTCGGGGATATGAACCACAGTCAGATCGTCTCGTTCATTTGGGGCGTAGCGGACCTCATCAGGGACAGCTTCAGGCGCGGCAAGTACCAGGACGTCATCCTGCCGCTCACGGTGCTCCGGCGCCTCGACTGCGTCCTCTCCTCCACCAAGGAGAAAGTCCTCGCCACCAACGCCAAGATGCAGGCCAAGGGGCTCGAGAACCCCGACCAGCTGTTGCGCAAGGCGTCGAGGCACGCCTTCTACAACACCTCCCGCTACGACTTCGACAAGCTCCTGGCCGACGCGCCGAATCTCAAGAGCAACCTCCTCAACTACATCAGCGGGTTCTCGCCCAACATGCAGGAGGTCCTCGACCGCTTCGACTTCTCAAACACGATCCAGAAGCTCGACGAGGCTGGGCTCCTGTTCAAGGTGGTCGAGCGCTTCAAAGGCGTCGACCTCCACCCCGAACTGGTCGACAACGCCACCATGGGGACGATCTTCGAGGAGCTCATCCGCAAGTTCAACGAAGCCCTAAACGAGAACCCCGGCGAGCACTTCACCCCGCGCGACGTCGTTCACCTCATGGTCGAGCTCTTGCTCGCCGGCGACGAGGAGCGCCTCTCGAATCCCGACCTGGTCGTGAAGATCTGCGACCCATGCAGCGGCTCGGGCGGGATGCTAACCATCGCCAAAGATCAGATCGAGGCCTCCGACGGTAAGCACGCTCAGGTCCACCTCTTCGGTCAGGAGGTCAACCCGGAGACCTACGCGATCTGCAAGTCCGATCTGTTCATGAAGTCGACCGATGGCCGCGACGGCGAGAACATCGTCTTCGGTTCCACGCTCGCGACCGACCGTCACGCCGGAAGGCGCTTCGAGTATCTGATCGCCAATCCGCCCTACGGCAAGGACTGGAAGGGCGACCAGGAGGATGTGCGCACCGAGCACGACAAAGGCGAGGCCGGACGCTTCCCCGCGGGCCTGCCGCGCATCTCCGACGGCCAACTCCTGTTCCTGCAGCACATGCTCTCGCGCATGGCCGCTCCGGAGGAAGGCGGGGGCCGCGTGGCAATCATCATGAACGGCTCGCCGTTGTTCACTGGCGACGCGGGCAGCGGCGAAAGCGAGATCCGTCGCTGGGTCATCGAGAACGACTGGCTCGAGGCCATCATCGCCCTGCCCGAACAGCTCTTCTACAACACCGGCATCGCCACCTACGTGTGGGTGATGACCAATCGCAAGGCCCCCGAGCGCAAGGGCAAGGTCCAACTCATCGATGCCACGACCTTCTGGTCGCCGATGCGCCGCAGCCTGGGTGATAAGCGACGCCAAGTCCCTAAGGAGAAGGCCTCCGAGATCGTCGACCTCTACCAGACCCTCGATGAGCGGGACCACACCAGGATCTTCGATGACGAGACGTTCGGGTACCGCAAGATCACGGTCGAGCGTCCGCTGCGGCTGAACTGCCGGGCCTCACCCGAGCGCATTGCCCGCCTCGACGACCAAAAGGCGTTCACGAACCTGGCGGTGAGCAGGAAGAAGGACGACAAAGTCAAGGCCGCCGAGGAAGAGGCCGGGCGCAAACGCCAGGACGAACTCCGCATGTTCCTGGGATCGTTGCCCGACACCCTGTACCTGGACCGGACCGAGTTCACGACCCTGCTCGACGAGCGCATCGTAGAGGCCAAGCTCAAGCTGCCCGCGCCGCTGAAGAAGGCGGTGCTCGCCGCCCTGTCCGAGCGGGACGAGAACGCCGAAATCTGCCGGGACAAAGACGGCAACCCCGAGCCCGATCCAACCCTACGCGACTACGAGAACGTTCCGCTCGGTGAGGGCGTGCGCGACTTCTTCGAGCGCGAGGTAAAGCCGTATGTCGAGGACGCCTGGATCAACGAAGCCGTGCGAGACCCGAAGGACGGTGAGATCGGAAAGGTCGGCTACGAGATCAACTTCAACCGCTACTTCTACGTCTACGAACCGCCGCGGCCACTCGAAGAGATCAAGGCAGACATCAAAGCCTTAGAGAAAGAGATCCTAAACCTGCTCGGCGAGGTGGCCTCGTGACGCGTTGGAAGGCAACGCGATTGCGTCGGGTTTGCCAAATCAACCCTCCCATTCCAGAGTTCGGAGCTCTCGCGGAGGACGAGCCGATAACCTTTCTTCCGCTCGAGGCGATTTGGCCTGATGCCCTGGACGTGTCTCGGGTTACTCTGCCGACTCAAGCCGCTTCGGGATACACACGGTTTCTTTTGGGTGACATTCTCTTACCAAAGATTACGCCCACTTTTGAAGCCGCGAGAGTTGCGATCGCGAACGGCCTGGCAGGAACCGTCGGTTGTGGCACGACCGAATTGCATGTTCTCCGGCCAGGACCACTGCTTTACTCGCGGTTCCTCTTCTACGTCCTCCGTTCTTGGGATTTCCTGCGCGAGGGCAAGGCGAACATGTATGGCGTTGCTGGGCAAAAGCGCGTTCCCGAGAGATTCATCGCCAACTATGAACTGAGACTGCCTCCGTTGGATGAGCAGCGGGCGATCGTGCCGTTCCTCGACGAAGAAACCGCCAAGATCGACATCCTGATCGCAAAGAAGAATCGACTGATTGAAGGATTACAAGAGGAGGGAACCGCGCTCGTTGATAACGCTGTGACTGGATCCCACAGCGTGCCTGAAGAACTTCCAGCTGGTTGGTCGCTAGTTCGAAACAAGAATCTGTTCGAAGAAGTCAATGAAAAGCCGAAACTAGACATGGAACTGCTCACCGTTTCCCATCTGACTGGAGTAACTCCGAGAGCTGAAAAGCAGGTCTACATGTTCATGGCCGAGTCCTTCGATGACTACAAGGTTTGTCGGGAGGGCGATCTTGTAATCAATACGATGTGGGCTTGGATGGGAGCCGCGGGAGTATCGAAACGTGAAGGGATTGTGAGCCCGTCCTACGGCGTTTACCGGCTTCGGCGAGACGACCAATTACATCCCCAATTTCTTGATTATTTGATCCGAAGCAAGTATTACGTTGGCCTGATGGACGCCCACTCGGAGGGGGTCTGGAGCAGTCGCCTGCGGCTCTATCCCGACGAATTCCTACGCATGCTGATGCCGATCCCGCCAATCTCCATCCAATACGAAATCGTCCAACGACTGGATGCCGTATTGCAGGGGAATCGTCACCTTGAAACCAAGCTGAGTGAGTCCATAAAGGTGCTCTTGGAAAATCGCGCCGCCCTCATCACCGCCGCGGTTACAGGCCAGATCGACGTCACCAAGTCCGCATAGGGATGGAAATCTCAGAGCGCAACTTCGAAGAGACCATCGAGGCGTCGATCCTCGAAGGCGGCCCCGACGCGGTTCCTGATCGCAAGGGTCTTGCAGAGCCCCCGGCCGCTTACGGCTCCTACGTCCCAGGCCGCTTTCGCAAGCGACCGTTCGGCAACTACGACGCGGTTCTTTGTCTTGACCCGGACATGACCATCGCTTTCATCCAGGCGACTCAGCCCAAGAAGTGGGGCGAGCTTTCCAAACACCATGGGACTGAGGTCAAGGAGCGCTTCCTCCAAAGGCTTTCCGCCGAGGTGACCAAACGCGGAGTACTCGATGTGTTGCGCAAGGGCATCAAGGACATGGGGGTCGGCTTCGAACTTGCCTACCTCAGGCCTTCGAGCGGTCTCAATCCGGATCTGCAGAGGCTCTACGAAGCCAACCTCTTCACCGTCGTGCGTCAGCTCCGATACAGCACGAAGC
>JBOGWW010000264.1:0-1716 GCA_050693655.1 Actinomycetota bacterium
GCACGATGACGCGCCGAACCCCGCTCCGCTTCGCCGCCTCGAGCAGGTGATCGGTCCCGTTCGTGCGGAGTTCGTTTGTGAGCGCGAAGTCGTCGTCGAACTTCTTTAAATCGCTGGCCCCGGTCAACCCGGTCATCTGGTGGATGACGACGTCGGGCTCGGCCTCCCCCACGGCCCGCACGACCGCGGTCCGGTCGAGGCCATCGGCAACCACTGCCTCCACGCCCGTCGCTTTCAGGGAAGCCACCTTGCCCGGCGAACGCGTCATTCCGATGACCTCGTACCCCCTGGCGACGAGCTGTGGAACGAGGTGGTTCCCGATGGCTCCGGTGGCACCGGCCAGGAATACCTTCATGATCGACTCCTTTCCTCGCTTTGTGCCCTAAGACGAAATCGCCTCGCTGTGTGTGACAGCCGGGCGCGCCGCGATGGAGAGGAGGTGACTCAGCGGGGACCGCGTTCGATTCTCCCGAAGTCGGAGATCGGGTAACCGAGATGCTCGAGCTTGTCGGGATTGATGATGGAGCGCACCGCTTGGATGACGCCGCCGGAGATGTCCAGCGCGAAGACGTTGACCAGATGGCCTCGTGCGTCGAAGAACAGGACGCCGGGCTGTCCGTTCACGTTCTCGCGCCGCATGCTGGCGTTGTACTCGTGGTACTGGGAAAAGAAGCTCAGAAGCAGCGGGTTGACCTTCTCTCGCCCATGGACGGGCTGCGGCAGCCCGCGGGCCTTTCCTCCTCCGTCGCCGTAGAAGACGACATCCTCTGCGAGCAGCTCCACCAGGCCATCGAGCTCTCCCTTGTCGACCGCGTCGAAGAACCTGCCCGCCAGCTCCTCCCGCTGTTGGTGGCTTGCCCTGAAGCGCGGCCTGCCCTCATCGATGCGCTTGCGAGCCCGGACGAATATCTGCCGGCAGTTCGCCTCGCTCTTTTCGATGATCTCGGCGATCTCGTCGTATCCATAGCCGAACACCTCCCTCAGGAGGAAGACGGCACGCTCGGCCGGCGAGAGATTCTCCAGCAGCACGAGAAACGATAGAGAAAGGGAATCGGACATCTCTGCGAGCTCCCCGGGGTCGGGTTCTGTGGAGGTGAGCAGCGGCTCCGGAAGCCAGGGCCCCACGTAGGTCTCACGCCGGACGCGGGCGGATCGGAGGTGGTCGATGGCCAGCCGGGTCGTGACGGTGGTCAGAAAGGCGCGCGACGACTCCACCACGGTGCCCTCGAGCGACACCCGCCGGAGCCGCAGGAAGGCCTCCTGCACGACGTCCTCGGCGTCGCTCACGCTACCGAGCATCCGGTAGGCGATCGAGAACATCAGCGGCCGCAGGTCCTCGTAGGCCTCGCCGTTGTCCGGCATCGATACCGTGTCGTCTGTCATCTGCCCACTAGACGTTCTAGCCCATCGTGCTGTGACACGCAGGCGGCAGACTTTCCTCACAGAAACCCGATGAGTTTCGGGACGCGGGGCGGTCTAAGCAGCGGAAGCCATGAGAGGAGAATCGAATGAGAAAAGTGATCGTGAGTGAGTTTCTAACGCTCGACGGAGTAATGCAGGGTCCCGGCGACGCCGAGGAGGATCGCAGCGAGGGATTCGAGCACGGCGGCTGGCAGATGCCCTATTTCGACGAGGTGGCCGGCGACACCGTCACGGAGGGCCTGTCCAAGACCGACGGCTTTTTAATGGGGCGCAAAACCTACGACATCATGGCCC
>JBOGWW010000265.1:0-5097 GCA_050693655.1 Actinomycetota bacterium
ACGACTCGGCGAGCTCCTCGAGGTACCTCACATCTCCACCGGCGACATGCTTCGCGGCGAGGTCGCCCACAACACGGAGCTCGGCCGGCGTGCCCAAGAGCACATGAACGCCGGGCAGCTCGTTCCCGACGAGCTCGTAATCGAGATCGTTGGACGCCGTCTTGACGAGCCCGATGCGCGCGGCGGCTGGATCCTGGATGGATTCCCGCGCAACGTGAATCAAGCCCGGGCGCTCGACCGGCTGCTCGGAGACTCCGCCCCGGAGGCCGTCCTCACTCTGGAGGTCCCCGACCACGAGGTGTTCGTTCGCATCGCGGGACGCCGCACCTGTCCTCGGGGGCACGTCTATAACTTGACGAGGAATCCACCCCGCAAGCCCGGAGTGTGCGACATCGATGGCGAGCCGCTCCGGCAGCGTGAGGACGCCTCCGAAGAGGTCGTGAAGGAGCGGCTCGAGAGCTACAAGCAAGAGACCACGCCCGCGCTGGATTTCTACGACCGAAAGGGTGTACTCGTTCGTATCGACGGAACCGGCGAGCCCGACCAGGTCTACGAACGAGTTCTGGCGAAGCTGAAGAGGGCCTGACTCTCCGGGCTCAGGAGCGGCGGCGAATTCGGGCGCTCAGGACGTCTCGGAGACTGACTACTCCCAGGATCTCGTTTCCCTCCGTTACGGGGAGGTGGCGGAACCCGTGCGTGAACATCGTTGCGGCCGCTTCCTCGGTATCGGTGTCGGGAGACGCGGTGAGCGGGTCCTTGGTCATCCAGTCCTTGACCTTGACGTCGTTGAGGTCGTCGCCCGAGGCCGCGGCGCGCAGCATGTCGCGCTCGGTGATGATTCCCGCCAGCCACGAGCCCTGCACGATCAGGGCCGACCCCAGCTTTCCGTTCGCCATTCCCTTCGCCGCCTCGACCATCGAGGCATCGGCGCTGACCGTATAAACCTCGTTGCTCATGACGTCTCTGAGAACCGCCACGTCAACCACTGCCGCCCACATCGGCGCCGCCCTCCGAGGCCGGCGAAGCCGAATCGTCGAGGTCCTCGTTCAGTTCGCGCCAGAGCGAACCCGCCCAGAGGCTCAGGTCGGGCCAGATGCGCCAGAAGGTCTGGAGAACGGGATCGTCAAGCGAACGCGACGCTTCCTGAGGGGTGACCTCGTCGGTGATGTCTTCGAAGTCGGACAGCATTGCCTGGAAGCGGTCGGACAGCTCGGTCATTCGGGCCTCCTAGTCGCGTGGAGGTCACGATTGTATCCGCAGGGAGGCTCGCGATTACCCGGCCTTACTCCTACCTCTCGCCGAACCGCGCCCGGTCTATAGCGGGTCGGCCAAAGCCTCGACCTCAGTCGCCGAAATCCCACGGCATGTGCCCGGCCAAGTTTCCAAGCTGCAGAACGAGATAGCCAACGGCCAGCACGAAACAGGTCCAGCCGAACACGCGGCCCGCCATCGACGACGGAATCGGTCTGAGAAAGGTTCGGGACTTGTGTGCTCCGTAACCGCGGATATCCAGGGCCATAGCCTGCGTCTGACCGCGCCGCAAGCCCATCAGGAGCATCGAGAACGCAAGATGCTTGAAGGACGCCCATTTGCGCGCGATGGGGTGGAGGTCGGCTCCGAGATCCCTGATCCTCTGCGTCGTCGAGATGTCTCGGGCGAGTTGAAGAAAGGAGGGGAAGAGAACTAGTCCGAGGACGGGCGCGTGCACCAGCCGGTAGTCGAGCCCTCGCCTCGAGAACCCCTGCACGAGGTCCGACGGATGAGTCGTAAAGGCATAGGTGAGACCGGACAGCCCGATGGCCAGGAACCTCAGCCCCAGCAGAGCGCCGAATCCGAGCGCGGCCCAGGTCAGATCCTTGATCGGTGTCCTGATGGCGATGTCCTGGGAGCCGATGGACAACTGTCCCGCAAAGAAAAACGGAAACACGAAGGTGAGAATGAGTATGAAAGGAAGGATCACCTTTCCGAGCTTCCAGTAGGCGCGCAGCGAAACGCCCGAGAAGAAGGCCGCGCAGCCGAAGGTCAAGACGAACAGGCCTATTCCAACGTAGAGGCTGGAGTTGAAGATCGCAGTCGTGGACACCGCCAGGACGTACAGCGTCTTCGAGAACGGGTCCATGCGGTGAAACGGCGAATTAGCTTCCTTGTAGGACAGCTCCAGGTCGTCCAAAGCGCGCCTCCAGTTGGTCGATGACTTCGATCGTGGCCAGGGTGGGCTCTCCAAGAAGCTCTCTGGAGAAGTCGAAGACCGGAGGCGCCTTCAACTTCGCCTCGGTCAGGACGCCCGGCGACGAGAACAGTTCGAGCGGTCCTCCGTTGAAGATGATCCTGCCCTCCGACATTGCCACGCAGCGATCCGCGTACTCAGCCACCAGGCGCATGTCGTGCGTGATGAACGTCACCGCAGCGCCGGCATCGGCAAGGCTACGCATGTAGTCCATGAGTCGTCCCGCCTGGCGCCAGTCCTGCCCGAAGGTGGGCTCGTCCAGAATGACGACCTCGGGCTCGGAGATCACCATGCAGGCGACGGACAGCCGTCTCTTCTGCCCGTGACTCAGCAGGAAGGGGCTCGAGTCCTTACGCTCCTCCAGGCGAACCGCCCTCAGGACCTCGTCGACCCGTTGTTCCACCTCGTCCGCCGGTACCTTCAGCGCCTTGAGCCCGTGGGCCATCTCCTCGTACACCGACTTGCGGACGAACTGCTTCTCGGGTACTTGAAAGATGTAGGCCACCCTCCGGGCGAGATCGGCGAACTTGTAATCGCCGGTGCGCTTTCCATCCACCACCACCGAGCCTGATGTCGGAGCGAAGAGACCCGTCAGGCACGATGCGAGCGTCGACTTGCCCGAGCCGTTTTGTCCCACGATGGCGAGAAGCTCGTGCTTGTCGATGTCGAGGTCGATATCGCGCAGGACATCGCTCTTAGACGGATAGGAGAAGCCGACCCCGCGCACCCTGATGGCGGGCTCCGCCGCAGTCAACCGGCGCGGCGCGGCCTCGTTGCTCCCGGGGGGTGGGGCCGCGGGCCCCCGCGCTCCCGCGGCCCCCAAGTCGTCGACCAGTTCCTTGCCGGTGAGATGGGTTCGAGGCAGACTCACGCCGCGCCGCGCGATCTCGAGGCTCACCTCGGAGGCCTGCGGTATCCACAGCCCCATGTCGTCCCGAATCTGCATGCCTCTCTTCGCCAAGAATCCCCGGGGCGACTCGGGGCCGTGCACCGTCAACCCGTCGACCAGCAGGACCTCGTCGACCATGTGAAAGACCCTGTCGACCTCGTGCTCCACGATCACGAGCGTGATGTCCAACCGCTCGCGGACGAGACGAACCGCCTCGAGCACCTCCTCGGTTCCCGCAGGGTCGAGGTTGGACGTGGGCTCGTCGAGGATGAGCACGCTCGGCTCCATCGCCAGCATCGCGGCGAGGGCGACGCGCTGTTTCTCGCCGCCCGACAATTTGAGCGTCGAACGATCCTTGAAACCCTGGAGCCCGACCAGTTCCAGAGCCCTCGTCACGCGCGGCCGTATCTCGGCGGGAGGCACCAGATAGTTCTCGAGGGCAAACGCGATCTCTTCCTCGACGGTGAGAGTGACGATCTGGTCCTCGGGATTCTGAAAGAGCATGTTGACGGTCTTGAAGCGCTCTCCTCTGTCCAGCTCGCGCCGGTTCACGAGCCCCTTGGTGGAATGGTTGACGAGGATCCGTCCCTCGTTGAAGCCTCCGAAATAGTCCGGGTAGATACCCACCAGGTTGAGCGCGAGCGTGGATTTGCCAGAGCCGCTCTCGCCGAGGATCAGAACAAACGAGCCCTTGTCGACCGAGAAGGACAGGTTGTCGAGCGCAAGGCGGCGCTCCCCGCTGGGGAGCTTGAACCAAAAGCTGTAGTCCTCCACGACGAAGGCCGGTTCAGGCATGCGCACTCCTGGGAAACGACGCGCCCTTGTCGGTTGGAGCCCCATCCGACCTCACGGCCGGATGGGACACTCCATTGATGTGTATCAGGCGTAGCTCCGGGCGCCCCCGGTACGACCGGGTGGCTCCTCGACCACGGGGACTCCGGCTCTCTCCAGGCCGATCCCGAGATAGCGGGCGACCGGGCCCCAGATCAGGCCTCCGGCGAATCCGATGGCGATGGCGACGGTTCCCCAGAAGACGCCCCCGGCGAGGTCGAAGCCGCGCTGGCCGATGAACGCTGCAATCTGGTTGGTGCCGGCAGCGACCGCGCAGGTGATCGCGAACAATGACCAGCCGCCCTTCCACCGCAACGCCATGAACGCGACCAGCGCAAAGAGGGCGGGGAACAACGCGTAGAACATCAGCAGCGGGCCATCGGGGTCGCCGAAGAACCAGCGCACCAGGCCGGTGATCGCTGCGGCCAGCACGATGACGCCGGCCCGCTTGCGAAGGTAGGCGCCGGCGAAGTAGAGGATCCAGGTAGTCCCGTTGTAGAGCGCGTAGAAGGCGAACCCCGCGGCCCCCCCCAGCCAGACCGTACGCTCCAGAAATCCGAGCGCCCCGACGATCTCGATCGCGGCCTCGATTAGACCCAGGATCGTCGCCACGACGATGTCCATCGTGTCGAGGCGGAGTTCCTCTCTCCAGTCATAGCGACGAGCAGGAACTGCTCCCCGCGCACTCGCAGCAGTAGCCACGGCCAACCCCCTTGATTCGTTGCGGGCCGCGTCGGCCCACAAGAGCCAGCTCTTCCTCTGGGAGAAGCGCCCACTCCTCCCGTGTGCACTATATATACTACGTAATAAGAGTCAACCTAGGAGTCGAGCACGGGGGGCCCGATGCTGCGGACGACGAAAGACGAGCGTGGCACCTTCGAGGTCGAGGACTTCGCGGACGAGCTGGAGCGCGCTCGATCGAACCACGACATCGGAACCGCGCTGTGGTTCGAGGACGACAAAATCCGCGTCTTCGAGTCCAGGCTGGAACCGGGTCAACGAGCGCCGTTTCACGTTCATGACAGGACCTACTTCTGGACCGTCGTCGACGCGGGGCGCGGCCTTCAGCGCTTCCCCGATGGCAGCTACCTAGTCCACGACTACGTGCTCGGCGAGACCAACCGACTCGAGCACACCGTCGAAGAGGTAC
>JBOGWW010000266.1:0-2945 GCA_050693655.1 Actinomycetota bacterium
CATCTGAGCGTAGTTGTTGATCACGAGCAGGAGGTTGTTGAAATCGTGGGCCACCCCGCCGGCGAGCCGTCCGACCGCCTCCATCTTTTGCGCGTGCACGAGCTCGTGTTCCAGCTCGCGTTGACGCGTGAGGTCCTGGATCTGACTCACCGCATAGAGGGGCTTTCCGTTCTCGTCGCGTACCAACGATGAGTTGAGTTTGCACCACAGGACGCGACCGCTGCGATGCACGTAACGCTTCGTGAACTCGACGGCATCGCTGCCGCCAAAGGTCCTCTCGAGGCGCCGCTCGCTCTCGAGCAGATCGTCGGGATGCGTGATGTCCTGCCAGCGCATCTCGAGCAACTCCTCCTCGCTGTAGCCCATCATCTGGCACAGCGCCCGGTTGACCTGGAGAAAGCGTCCCCGGTCGTCGGTTAGGTCCATGCCGAAGCCCGCGTTTCGAAACGCGTTCTCGAACAGACCCTTTGGAGTGTCTTCGCCCATGGAGGCAAGACGCTAGCGAATCCCCCTTTGTCCGGAAATACGTTCTTTCTACGAGGCCGAGTCCGCGGTTGTGGGGATCGACGTGGGTCGCCCCGTCCGCCGCAAGGAGGTCAGCCGGTGCACCTGGGTCCAGCCCAGATGCTCGTATAGCTTCTGGGCGCCGGCGTTGTCCTCGTCGGCCACGAGCCAGATCTCGGCTACATCTACCTCGAGGTGGAGAGGCCCTCGAGCATGCGCTGGCCCGGCAGATACGTATTCGGGAAGAGCCGGTCGTGCAGGGCCACCACGCCCTCATGGTGCCGCCCATCGACTGGGGACGCGCCTCCCGCGCCGAGGGCGTCCAGACCGGCCCGGTCGAAGCGCAGCGTGCGAACGTCCTTGTAGGTCTCGAATCCGAGTGCGCGGCCCAGGCGAGCGAGGTTCGCGTTGCCGCGGTCGAAGAACATCTCGAGCCGCCCGGTTGCGCCGTCGGGTATCAGGTCGAGGCAGCGTTCGACGAGCCGGTGGGCGACCTCGCCCCACGGTTCTCGAGCTACCAGGGGACCGTACAGGTACGAGCGGTCGAGCTCCTCGTCGATGTCCATCGCCATGAAACCGACCAGGACGCCGTCTTGGCGGGCGACGAAGGAGTGGTCGATGGCTCCGTACTCCAGCAACTCCCGGCTGATCTCGGCGGGGCTGTCGCCGAAATAGCCGATCCTGTGGGAGGCCTGGACGTTCAGCGACGCGAAGAAATCCGCCACTGCCGCGAGGTCTTCTCGCGACGCCCGCTCGTAGGAGATCACCTACTTTGCGTCCCCGCGGCCGTTTAGACCGGGGTACTCGCGCCCTCCGCGGGGGAAGCGGAGCGAGAGGCGCCAGGCTTCGTCGGGATCGAAGCGATCTCGGTAGTCGCCCATCCCGAGTCGCCTTCCCTGCGAGCGCGAGGCGCGCCTCCATACCGACATGGCGCGCGCCCGGTGCTCCACCTCGATCAATTCCCTCAGCGCCACCTCGATCGCGGCGCGCTCTGAGGGGGTCGGATTGCCCGAGACCGAGACGATGGTTAGGTCTTCCGGCTTGTCCAGGTGCTCTGTCATGCGTCTCCTCGATGCGCGTGCCGCTTACAGCGGCACGTTGCCGTGCTTGCGTTGGGGGATGGACTCGCGCTTGCTGCGCAGCATCTCGAGGCTCTGCAGCAGGCGGACGCGCGTGTCGCGTGGGTCGATGACCGCGTCCACGTAACCACGCTCCGCGGCGATGTAGGGGTTCAGAAGGTGCTCGGAGTAGCTTTGAATCAGTTCTGCGCGCTTCACCTCGGGGTCCTCGGCGGAGGATATGTCGCGGCGGTGGATCACGTTGACGGCCCCCTCGGCCCCCATGACGGCGATCTGCGCGGAGGGCCAGGCCACTGAGACGTCGCTGCGAATGTGCTTGGAGTTCATGACGACGTAGGCGCCACCGTAGGCCTTGCGGGTGATGACCGTCAGGCGCGGCACGGTCGCCTCGCTGAACGCGTAGAGCAACTTGGCTCCGTGGCGGATGATCCCGCCGTATTCCTGCTCGGTTCCCGGCAGGAAGCCCGGCACGTCGACGAAGGTGACGAGCGGGATGTTGAAGGCGTCGCAGAACCGCACGAAGCGAGCGGCCTTGGTCGACGACTCGATGTCGAGGCAGCCTGCGAGCACCTGCGGCTGGTTCGCGACGATCCCCACCGAGTGACCGCCCAGGCGGGCGAAGCCGACGATGACGTTTCTCGCCCAGTGAGCGTGCACCTCGAAGAACTCACCGTCGTCGAACACACTGCCGATTACCTGGTGCATGTCGTAGGGCTTGTTGGGGGAGTCGGGGACGATGTCGAACAGCTCGTCGCACAGCCGGCCCGGATCGTCGGACGGCGCGAAGTACGGCGGCGACTCGAAGTTGTTCGACGGCAGGAAGCTGAGCAGGTAGCGGATCTGCTCGAGACAATCCTCGTCCGTCTGTGCTACGAAGTGCGCCGAGCCCGACTTCGACGCGTGACTCATTGCACCTCCGAGCTCCTCCTGGGTTACCTCCTCGCCGGTGACCGCCTTGATGACATCGGGCCCGGTGATGAACATGTGGCTCGTCTTGTCCACCATGAAGTTGAAATCGGTGATCGCGGGGGAGTAGACCGCGCCGCCCGCGCAGGGACCCATGACGGCCGAGATCTGCGGGATCACGCCCGACGAGCGCACGTTGCGATCGAAGATGTAACCGTACCCGGCGAGCGAGGCGGGGCCCTCCTGGATACGGGCGCCGCCCGAGTCCTTCAGCCCGACGACGGGCGCTCCGGTAGCCATGGCCAGGTCCATGACCTTGACGATCTTCTCGCCGAACACCTCGCCGAGCGAGCCGCCGAAGACCGTGAAGTCCTGCGCGAACACGCAGACCGGCCGGCCGTCGACCGTGCCGTAGCCGGCGACCACCCCGTCGCCGTACGGGCGGGTCTTCTGCAT
>JBOGWW010000267.1:0-6380 GCA_050693655.1 Actinomycetota bacterium
CAGATCGAAAAACAGCACGGCAAGGGCGCCATCATGCGCATGGGCGACCTCGGTCCCCAGCACGACGTCGAGGCCATTTCGACGGGGGCCCTGGCGCTCGACCTGGCCCTGGGCGTGGGGGGATTGCCGCGGGGCCGCATCGTCGAATGCTTCGGTCCCGAGGGGAGCGGAAAATGCCTCGTAGCGGGGACCTATGTGTGGACCGATCGCGGTCTCGAGACGATCGAAGAGCTTTTCGAGCGCTGCGGTCAGCCGGCCAGTTGCACCTCGCGTGTTACCGATGTCAGCGAGCTGGGAGTGCGCGCGGTCAACGAGCGGGGGGAGCTCGAGCAAGTCGCGGCGCTTACCCACAACAGCCGCCGGCCCGTGCTCCGTTTGCGTCTGAGATCCGGTCGGACCGTCACCGTGACCCACAATCATCCCCTGCGCGTCATAGGCGATGACGGTTACATCGTCTGGCGGCAAGCCGGGAGGATAACGCCGGGAGATACGGTCGTTTCGGCGGCATTCGGTGCAGTCGAAGCGGCTTCAGGCGACGGTCTGAGTGAAGATGAGGCCGTTTTCCTCGGCTATCTAGTCGCCGAGGGGTCCTTGAGCGGGTGTAACCGGGTGACTTTCACCAACTGGGACACCAAAGTTGGATCCGAGTTCTCGCGCGTGGCGGAGTCTCTGTTCGGAATACCGGTCAAGAACTATCACGACAAGGAATATCGCCTCTCCAGCAAGGCTCTCAGGATGGAACTGGCGGAGAAGTACGACCTCGACTACGTCACCGCCAAGGGCAAGAAGGTGCCGGCCTGCGTCAGGACCGGTGGAGCCAAGATCCAGAGAGCGTTCCTGTCCGCCCTATTCGAGGGCGACGGCTGGATCGACAAGAGTTCGACGATTGGGTTCGCATCTGCCTCGGAGCAACTCGCCCGCGAGGTGCAGCTCATGCTTTACGGGTTCGGCGTTCCGGCCACGGTTTGTCTCAAGCACAACTCCAAGTACGAGCGTGACTATTGGACGGTCACAATCAATCCTGCCGTTGCGCATCGCTTCCTCGACGAGATCGGATTCCGATCGGTTCGCCGGAAAGCCCAGGTGGAGGCCAACTTCCGCCGGTCGAACCACGAGCCTCGTATGGAGAGCATTCCGAATCGGGAACTTGCTGTCTCGCGCTATACGTTCGAGCAGGTCGTGGCGGTAGATGATGCAGGCGTCGAGCCCACCTTCGACCTGATGCTCCCTCAAACCCGCAGTTTCGTGGCCAATGGCATCCTCTCGCATAACACCACCGTGAGCCTCCACGTCATCGCCGAGGCGCAGAAGTCCGGAGGCCTGGTCGCCTTCATCGACGCAGAGCATGCGCTCGATCCGACCTACGCCAAAGCGGTCGGTGTCGACATCGACAACCTGCTGGTCAGCCAGCCCGATACCGGCGAGCAAGCGCTCGAGATCGTGGACACCCTGGTGCGCTCGGGGGCCATGGACGTGATCGTGGTGGACTCGGTCGCGGCGCTCGTGCCGCGGGCAGAGATCGAGGGCGAGATGGGCGACAGTCACGTCGGTCTACAGGCCCGGCTCATGAGCCAGGCGCTCAGGAAGCTCACCGGCAACGTCAGCCGCTCGAAGACGATCCTGGTGTTCATCAACCAAATTCGCGAAAAAATAGGTGTCATGTTCGGTTCGCCCGAGACCACTCCCGGGGGGCGCGCGCTCAAGTTCTACTCCTCGGTGCGGCTCGATATACGCCGTATCGACTCGCTCAAGGACGGTGCCGAGATCGTCGGGTCGAGGGTGCGGGTCAAGGTGATCAAGAACAAGGTCGCGGCTCCCTTCCGCAAGGCCGAATTCGACATCCAGTACGGGAGCGGCATATCCAAAGAAGGCAGCCTTCTCGACGTCGCCATCGATAACGGGATCGCCCGTAAATCGGGTGCCTGGTTCATCTACGGCGACGATCAACTCGGCCAGGGGCGCGAGAACTCCAAGACCTTCTTGGCGGAGAATCCGGATATCGCGGCCGAGATCGAGCTCAAGATCAAGGAGAAGCTGGGGCTCATCGAGACCGACGAAGCCCGGGACGCAACCGGCGAGGAAGCAGCGAGCGAAGACTAGAGCTGCCGGCGGGGTCGGCGTGATGGATCTCGACCAGCTCGCACTCCTGGCTCAGCAGGCGGCGGCGCGCGCCGGCACCGGACCGAGCCCGGCCGAAGAGGCGCTCGCCGAGGCGATCGAGCGTGCGGGCCGCTACATCGCCCATCGGTCTCGAACGGAACGGCAGGTGCGCGACAAGCTGCGGGTGCTCGAATACGACGCGGAGACGATCGACGGTGCGATCGCTCGGCTGACCGAGCTGCGAGTGATCGACGATCCCGACTTCGCCCGGCGCTGGATCGAAGAGCGCGCCCGGACGAAGGGAAAGGCCGCGGACGTGCTCGTGTCCGAGCTGCGGGCGCGGGGCGTGAGTCGCGAGGTCGCCGAGGAGGCGCTGTCGGACGTCGGGTTGGACGCCGACGCCCAGGCCCTCGAGGTCGCGGCCCGACTCGTTCGCAAGGTGGTGCGGTTCCCCCTGGGCGAGCAGGGCCCCCGCCTGTGCGAGTTGCTGCGGCGGCGGGGATTCGACCCCGAACTCGCCGAGTCGGGGGCCCGGGCCGTGCTTCCGCCCGAGGGCTGGGACTGAGGTCCGTTTCAGGGGCGGCGGTTCTCATGACCTCGAGACCCGCGGAGCGAGTCTGAGGGTCATCGGAAGCAGCGACCTCGGTTTTCGCGACTTTTCTGACCGAAGTTGTCAGGAGTGGAACTTTGTTCGCTTGTGAGGGCGTACGATAGGCGAAGTCGAAACCAAGTAATCGAAACTGCCCTCACAGGCACGAACGAACAACGAACGAGCTGATATGTCCGTTTCCAGTGACCGATCCCAGAGTGAATAGTCGTCGTCTGACAGCCTTCGGCCGCCGAACTACGGCGCCGCCGGAGTCCAGACACCTCCTTCGGTAACCACCCGACATCTCAACTCGGTTCTTCGCTCGTCGCCTCCGGCCGAGTGCCGTGGCGTGTCCTGATGAGGCGGAAAGGAGCGAGGAATGGAGATCGTCATCGGTCTCGTGTTTGGCCTCCTCGCGGGCGCTGCAGGCGGATACTTCGTGCGCAAATCCCAGGCGGAGAAGGAAGTCGGGTCCGCCGAGGCTCGAGCCAAGACGATTGTCGACTCGGCCGAGCGGGACGCAGAGACCGCCAAACGAGAGGCGCTCATCGAGGCCAAGGACGAGATCTTTCAGTTGCGCAAGGAGGCCGAGGTCGAGCTCAAGAAGCGAGCGGCCGAGGTCGAGCGCAAGGAGGACCGGATCGCGGATCGTGAGGCCACGATGGACGCCCGCGCCGCAGGCCTCGATCGCAAGGAGCAGAGCATCGAGGACAAGGAAGGGCACCTGCAGCGGGCCCGCACCGAGCTCGAGAGCCTGGCGGAGAGAGCCAAGACCGAGCTCGAGCGCGTCGCCGGAATGTCCGCCGCCGACGCCCGCCAGGGGCTGATCGAGAAGATCCAGGACGATGCCAAGCGAGAGGCCATGGTCATCGTGCGCGACATCGAGGCACAGGCACGGGAAGAGGCGGACCGGCGGGCCCGCAAGATCATTGCGATCGCTATGCAGCGGGTCGCCTCCGAGCTCACGACCGAGTCGACGGTGACCACGGTGACGCTTCCGAACGACGACATGAAGGGGCGCATCATCGGACGGGAGGGGCGCAACATCAGGGCGTTCGAGGCCGCGACCGGCACGAACCTGATCATCGACGACACTCCCGAGGCCGTCGTGCTGAGCTGTTTCGACCCCATCCGGCGCGAGATGGCCCGCCACACGCTCGAGCGTCTCATCGGCGACGGCCGCATCCAGCCGGCCCGCATCGAGGAGATGCACGAGAAATCCAAGGCCGAGGTCGAGCAGGAGATCCGCGAAGCGGGGGAATGGGCCGTGCTCGAGTCCGGGATCACCGACATGCACCCCGAGCTCGTCAGGGTTCTGGGCCGCCTGAAGTTCCGCACCTCCTACGGACAGAACGTGCTCCGTCACGTCGTCGAGGCCAGCCACGTCGCCGGGATGGTCGCCTCAGAGCTCGGTACCAATGTGCCCCTCGCCAAGCGTTGCACGCTGCTGCACGACATCGGCAAGGCGGTTACCCACGAGGTCGAGGGCTCGCACGCTCTCATCGGCGCCGAGATCGCCAAGCGGCTGGGCGAGAAGCCCGAGGTCTGCCACGCGATCGAGGCGCATCACGGCGAGGTCGAGCAGCGCACGATCGAGGCGGTGGTGACGCAGGTGTCCGACGCCATCTCCGGCGCGCGTCCGGGGGCCCGACGGGAGACCCTCGAGACCTACATCAAGCGGCTCGAGCGACTCGAGCAGATCGCCATGGAGTTCGACGGCGTCGACAAGGTCTACGCGATGCAGGCCGGACGAGAGGTGCGCGTCATGGTCAAGCCGGAGGAGGTAGACGACCTGCGCGCCGAGGTCATCGCTCGAGACATCGCGAAGAAGGTCCAGGAGGAGCTGCAGTATCCGGGGCAGATCAGGATCATGGTGATCCGGGAGCTACGGCAGTCGGCCTACGCGAAGTGATGGGAACCGTGGGAGGCGAATGGCTTAGGCTCGAAACCCATGCTTAACGGGGCCGGAAGGACGTACTTCATCACCACCTACGGGTGTCAGATGAACGAGCACGACTCCGAGCGTCTCGCGGGGATGCTCGAGGCCGAGGGATACTCCCCGGCCGAAGCGCCCGCCGATGCCTCGCTCGTCCTGTTCAACACGTGCTGCATTCGCGAGAACGCCGACAACAAGCTCTACGGGAACCTCGGCCACATGAAGGCGATCAAGGACGTCCGCCCCGATATGAAGCTCGTTGTGGGGGGCTGCCTGGCGCAGAAGGACAAGTCCGTGATCCAGGAGCGCGCCCCCTGGGTGGACGTGGTCCTCGGCACGCACAACCTTGCCAGCCTTCCCCGCCTCCTGCATGAGTCGGAGACGGGTCCTGCCTTCGAGATCCTGGAGCAGACGGAGGTCTTCCCCTCGGCCCTGCCGAGCCGGCGGAACTCGCCGTGGCACGCATGGGTGTCGATCTCGATCGGGTGCAACAACTCGTGCACCTTCTGCATCGTGCCCGCGGTGCGCGGCAAGGAGGTGAGCCGGAGGCTCGGCGATATCGTCGCGGAGGTCGAAAGGCTCGTCGACGACGGTGTGGTCGAAGTGACGTTGCTCGGCCAGAACGTCAACTCCTACGGCCGCGATCTCGACGGCACGCCGATGTTCGCACGCTTGTTGCGGGCGCTGAACGAGGTCAGAGGTCTCGAGCGGGTGCGCTTCACGAGTCCTCACCCCAAGGACTTCCGGGCCGACACGATCGCGGCTATGGCCGAGTGCGACGCCGTCTGCGAGCACATCCACCTTCCCGTCCAAGCCGGGTCCGACCGGGTGCTCAAGCGCATGAAGCGCGCCTACACCCGGCGCAGGTACCTCGAAAAGGTCGCGCTCGTGCGAGAGGCAATCCCCGACGTGTCGATATCGACCGACATCATCGTCGGGTTTCCCTCCGAGACCGAGGACGAGTTCGCCGAGACGCTGACGCTGGTCTCCGAGGCTCGATACGATTCGGCGTTCACCTTCCAGTACTCCGCCCGGCCTATGACCGAGGCCGCGGAGATGGACGGGCACCTTCCCAAGGCGGTCGTCCAGGAACGGTTCGATCGTCTGATCCAGTTGCAGGACGACATCTCGCTCGAGCGCAACCTCCGGCACGTGGGAACCACGCAGGAGGTAATCGTCGAGGGCGCATCCAAGAGGGACGCGACCAGGCTGACGGGCCGCACTCGTCACAACAAGCTCGTGCACTTCCCCTCCGACGGTGCTCCCGATGGCTCGTTTCGCACGGTGCAGATAGCCGCGGCGCACACGCACTATCTCGAGGGCGAACTGGTCTCGGGTCGCAGCGAGTCGCCCCGGGTCCGCCGGCGGGTCAGCCTCCCGCTATCGGGCGCGGCGGCCTCGACCGGCCGCAGTACCTGCTAGGGGAGAGGGGTGATCGTGTGTGGGGCCGTAGTGCCCCATGCACCCGTGCTGCTCGAGGCAATTCAGCCCTCACTCGAGGAGGGCCGGCGGGTGCACGCGGCCGTCGAGGGGCTCGACCTCTCGGGGGCCGATACGGTCGTCGTCGTCTCCCCCCACGGAGCCCGCGCCGGGGTCTACGGGCGCGCGCGCGGGTCGCTGGCCGGGTTCGGCATCGAGGGCGTCAAGGTAAGGCGCGCTTCGGACCTGGAGACGGCGCGCGGACTCGCCGACGCGTGGGGCCGGCCACTTATCGAGCGACCACCGGATTTCGGGGTCCTGGTGCCGCTCCTGCTG
>JBOGWW010000268.1:0-15777 GCA_050693655.1 Actinomycetota bacterium
TCGAGTGCTTCGAGATCGGTGCGGGTACCGGAGTCGATCCACCCACCCCGCGCATTGTTCCAACCGGTCAACTCGAAGCCGCTGGTGAAGTTGGTGGCCACGATGACGGCGAGGACGACGAGACCTATCGCCGCGGCCACGACCGATTTGGACACAAGGAAGCGAACGAGGAAGTACGCCCCGAGACCAACGAGCAGCAACCACGCGAGGGTCGTGTTGAAGAAGCGGTAGTAGGGATAGGTCAGGCCCCCGATGAACCCGAACAGTCCCGCGAGGGGTGCGAGCCACAGAATCGAAACGCGCGCGAGGTCCTCGTTGACCCAGCGCCTTCCCGCCGCCAGGATCCCGACGACCCCGAGGACGAGCAGGGGTCCGTTGAGCCACGGCCTCAGGGCGTCGATCCACAGCCCCATGCGAGTCAAGAAGAAGTCGCTGTCGTAGGGCGGCGCCAGCGCAGCGTCCGCCAGCGGGGCGGGCTCGCCCCACATCCCGACGGTCCAGACGGCGAACGCCACCCCGGCCGCAACCAACGCGGCCAACAGCATCGGGAGGTCCTCGCGCACCACCGCTCGAAAATCGAAGCGCCGGAAGATCAACTTGGCGAGCGACATCAACCCCAGGGAAAGGCCGAAGAAAACCAGTGTGGTCGGATGCGTGAGCCCCGCGGCCAGTAGGAACCCCCCGAACCCGATGCGGGCCGGCCAGGAGGTGCGCGCCTCGGTCAAGAAACTGAGCGATGCCGCCAGGAAGAAGAGACAGAAGACGTTGTCGAGGTACCCCACGAACGGCGGCGTCAAATAGAGACTCGCCGAGAAGAACGCCACCGCATGCCACAGCAGCGGGTCGCGGCGATGCCGGTAGGCGAACCCCGCCAGCAGCAGAGACGTCAACACCGGTAGCAACACCATCAGAAAGACCGTGCCGTGGAGTTCCGACACGCCCGGGATGGTGCGCAAGAGGGCGCCGGTCACGGGGGCCGTCACCCTGTAGCCCGAGCTGAAATAGTCGTAGGGACCCTTCGTGTCCAGCAGCGTCCCGGGTGTCTCGGTCATTATGAGCTCGGTGCGCCACGTGTAGTACGCGGGATCCTTGGTGGGCGCGACGCGCTCGGGATTGGTGATGAACGTCCCGCCGAAGAGAGCCAGGAGGATCAAGGCGGTGGCCACAAACGCTAGCGGCGAGCCGAGGATCCTGTGGATGGGTGTGTTCGCCTCCGGTGCGTCGGGTGGTTCGGCCGGGGCGCGCTTAGTTTCGGTGGTTGAGCTCATGGATGCGGGCATCCTACCCCCCCAGTCTGCCCGTAGCGGCCCATTACACTGGCAACCCTTCAACAAGCACGGACTACGAAAGGACCCGTTGAGTACGCCCGGGATGTTCTTCATCGTCGGATCAGCGCGCTCGGGTACCACGCTCCTGCGAATGATGCTCAATGCGCATCCCGACGTGGGGGTTCCACCCGAATCGCGCTTCGTCGTCGACTTGTACCGCCGCGATGAGGTGGTGGTGGACGAGTTCCTGAGCGCCCTCGGTGCCCACCGGCGATGGACCTCTTGGAAAACGCCCATCGAGGACGTCCGCGCCCAACTCGCGGAGGCGGCGACCGTGGATTACGCCGCTGCCATCGAGGCCGCCTACGCGGCCTGGGCGCATAACCGCGACAAGAAGCGCTACGGGGACAAGACCCCGCGCTACATCGAGCACCTGGGTTTGCTGTCTCGCCTGTGGCCCCGCGGGAAGTTCGTCCATCTCCTGCGCGACGGCCGCGACGTTGCACTGAGCTATGCCGGCGTACCCTTCGGCCCCAACACCGTGGCGAAGGCCGCGGCGCTGTGGAAGGAGCGCGTCCTCCTGGGCCTGAATGAGGGGCGCCCGCTGGGTCCCGAACGTTACCTCGAGTTGCGCTACGAGCGCCTCCTGGAGAACCCTCGAGAGGAAGCCGAGAGATTGTGTCGCTTCCTGGAGCTGGACTTCGATCCCGCGATGCTGGACTTCTCGGAGCGCTCCCAGGTCGAGGTGCTGGACCGGGCGAAGCTCTACAACCCGAACGTGACTCGGTCGATCACCAAGACCCGCTCCTGGAGCGAACAGATGCCGAGGGCCCAGGTCGAGGTGTTCGAGGCGGTGGCCGGCGACACCCTTTCGGAACTCGGTTACGAACGACTCTTCCCGTCGCCCCGCCTCGGGGCGCGGATCTCCTCGCTCGCGGGGCGCGCCGGACTTCCGGTGGGGCACCTAGCGCATAAAAACAATCGAGGGAGCGTTCAAGAGAGCTGATGGGACTACCGTCCCCTTCGCCGGGCCCAAAAGGCCCGCGAAACTTACTCGTCGGTGCCCGGTTTTTGGCACGTGGCGACCGGCTCAACCGGCGGCTACCCGGTCGGGCCCGACCAGTTCGGCCGGACGGCCCCGGGATCACAGTTGCAGGAGTAACCCGACCGCTCCCCCCGCAACGATGAGCCACGCCGTGTTGATGCGCGTTGCGAGAAGCAGCGCGAGCGCGGTCACCGCAACCAGGGCGGTCATGACGTCGACGATGGCCGCGCGCGCGAGCCGGACCGTAACGCCCGCCATGAGACCGACGGCCGCCGCGTTGACGCCGTCGAGCAATCCCGAGAACCAGACCGACCTGCGCATCCGCTCGATAAAACGATGGGAGAGCGCGACGAACACGAAGGAGGGCAGAAAGATGGCGAGCGTAGCCAGCAGGGCCCCCGGCACACCCTTCAGTACGTAGCCGATGAATGTGGCGGTCGTGAACACCGGACCCGGCGTCACCTGGCCCACCGAAACGGCGTCGATGAGTTGCTGCTGCGTCAACCAGCCGAGCCGTTCCACGAAGTCGTTTTGCAGGAACGCCAGGATCACGTAACCACCGCCGTAGAGGACGGCTCCGATCTTGAGAAAGGTGAAGAAGAGTCGTTCCACGGTGACCGGAAGGCCACCGTCCTGAGCCCACACCACGAATCCCAGCGGAACCACGACCGATGCTGTGCCGAATCGCAAGCGCGTTGCGTTTCTGATCAGCATTACCAGCAGGCCAAAACCGAACAGCAGCACGAGCTCGTTGATACCCGCGAGAAAGAGAACCGCCGACGCAACGAGAACCGCTCGCAGCAGCCAGTCCCCCGCTGCGGTGGGAGCCAGGCGTCCGAGAGCGTGTGTCACGATCGCGATCACCACCGGTTGCACGCCGTAGAGCAGGGCTTCGCCGCCCGGCGTCGAGCCGTACTCGACGTAAGCCCAGGCGAAGCCCGTGACGATGAGCATCGCGGGCAGGATGAAGCTAGACCCCGCCACGAGCAGTCCCGCCCAGCCGGCCCGCTCGTAGCCGATGTGGATGGCGAGCTCGGTCGAGTTCGGTCCGGGGATCATGTTCGTGGCACCCACCAGATCGAGAAAACGCCGGCGGCTGAACCACCCGCGCCGTTCGACGACCTCGTCCTGCATCATGGCTATGTGGGCGGCAGGTCCACCGAACGCGATCGTTCCGAGCTTGAGAAAGAGCCGAGCAAGGTCCTTGAGTGAGGTCCGGCTCACGCCTCCAAAAAGGAGAACCGCACCTTTCTCTGCGGGTTGTCCCGGTTGAGATCGACGAGCGCGATGCTCTGCCACGTGCCCAGCTGCATGCGTCCATCGACCACCGGAATCATCACCGATGGGGAGATGAAGGCGGGAAGCACGTGATCGGCTCCGTGTCCCCGCGAACCGTGG
This sequence comes from Actinomycetota bacterium, assembly GCA_050693655.1. Classification (GTDB taxonomy): domain Bacteria; phylum Actinomycetota; class CADDZG01; order CADDZG01; family WHSQ01; genus WHSV01. Next base: position 3,712 of record JBOGWW010000268.1, read on the forward strand.
CTGTGGGTCCAGCGATCGTCGCGCGGCAACAGCCGGTTGAGCGTCTCCTCGAGGTCGGACTCCGAGCCCGCGCCCGTTTCCATGATCGAGAGCCCTGCGGTGGCGTGGGGAACGAAAACGCTCAGCAGACCCTCGCGCGCGCCCGTCAAAAACTGCTGCACGTCGGTGGTGATGTCGAGGATCGGCGAAGCGCTCGTGTCGTAGGTGTGGACCTCGGTTTTCATCGCGCGCGCAGCCTATCGAACAACCGAGGTCCGCCGGGGACCGGAGACGACCGGCCGGCCCAGCCGTTCGAGCGGCAGGAAGGCCACGAGCGCGGCCGGCAGCCTGCGCGCGCGGCCCGCGTCGCTCAACACGGCCGCTCAGCAGTCGAACTCGGCCAGCATCTCCGCGGGAACCGCCAGGTCGAAGAGGCGGCTCTGCTCTTCGAACTCGCCGGTGACCGAAGGACCATTTGAGAAACGTAGGTTGTCTGCGAGCGTGTGACCACCCAGAAAGCGGGCGATTTCTTCTACGGTGACATCTCGTTCGGCCATGGCATCCTCCAGCAGGAAGGCCTCGGTGGGCCAGACCGCTCGCACCACGTCTCCAAACTCTTCTCTGATGGCCGCCTCGACCGCGCGGGGGTTGATTCCGTAACCGCCGACGGCCTCCGCATCCGGCTGCTGACCGTGGTCGGCGGTCAGGGCCACGACCCATTCGCCCCGGCCCACGATGCGGTCGAGCCCATCGAAGATCCTCCCCAGCTCCTCGTCCGTTCGCAGCAGAACGTCGTCGACGTATTCGGAGTCCATGTTGAAGTAATGGCCGACCCGATCGATCTGCTTGAAATTGGTGAACAGCAGATCCGTGATGGAGTCCTCCCCGTAGCCCTCGGCCTCGATCATCGCGAGCATCGCATCGACGTGGTGGCTCACGAAGGCGGGCGTCTCTTCCGTGCGAGCGGGATCGTCGAGGGGGACCTCCTCGCGCCAGGTGTCGTCGAGAACACCATCGGCCGCATCGAGTTCCTCGACGAGGGCCTCGAGCCCTTCGGTGGCGGGGACGGAGGGGGGAAGCGAATAGTGGTCCTCGTTCGTGATCCAATCGTTGGATTCGGTTTCCAGCCACACCGCATCGTCCTTGTCGCCGCCCGCTCGCTCGGCCCCCCGGCCGATCATCCCGAGATGCCATGGCTCGTAGCCGAACATCCCGATCTCGGCCCGACCGTCGTTTTGTTCGTCCCAGAGCTCGGCGAGGGTCTGGACCTGAAGGAAGCGCGACGACTCGCCCTTCAGAAAGGAGTCCACGACTTCGCCCCGCTCGTCGCGCACGGGGACCCCGGTGATCCCGTGAGTGGCGGGGAAGACCCCCGTGCCGAGGGTGCTGTGCACCGCCGGCGTGACCGAGGGATTGGAACCGACGGTCGCGTTCGTGAAGCTGACTCCCTCGGCCATCATCCGTTTGAGGTTCGGCCAGGATCCGTCGAAGAGGTCGAGCGTGTTCCAGCCGCCCCCGTCCCACACGATCGAAAGCACGAGCTTCGGGGTCCTTCCGGCGACCGAGGAGGCCTCCGACCCGACGACCTCGGTCAGCGCCTCGCCGTCGCTCTCGCCCAACCGTCCCTTCATCAGGGCCGCCAGGGTGGGAGCTACGTCGGCCGTGGTTACGGGCCGGTCCGAGGTGACGCCGGACTCGACGATGCCGGGCCCGTAGAAGACCAGGGGAACGTCCTGGAGGTAGGGCCACGGTCCGGAATGGCTCCAACCTCCTGCGCCGGACGCCATGTAGGACGGCGTCTTCGGTAGCAGCGCGATCTGCCCCGAGCGGGGTTCGTAGTAGCCGCGCTGCGTACGAAGCAGCCACTCCGGATCGAGTCCGCAAGCCTGGTCTTCGAACGACGGAACCGGCTCTCGCGGCGCGCGCGTCGCCGCGGCGAAACCAAACACAGCCAGCAGCAGGAGCACGATCGAGACCAGCGCGATCGTCAGGGTCCTCTTGTCGGTCGTGACGCGCCTCACCGCACGGTTTTGTGGACCCGGGTCGTCAGGAGCCCCGCCCTGCGATACCAGGTCGCGAGGCCCGCGATTCCGACGAGGAACACGGCTCCCATTGCGGCGATCAACAGGCCCTGCACGTCCGGTGAGTAGAACAACTTGAGAGCGCCGGCGGCGAGTACCCAGGCGAGGTTGTAGGCGATGTCGTAGAGCGAGAAGGCTCGACCTCGGAAGTCATCACCGAGTGCCTCCTGCACCATCGAGTCGAGCGTGATCTTGGCCAGGAAAAAGCCGAAACCCAGCCAGAAGGTCATGACGGCCAGAGCCACGTTGACCTCGATCGCACCGAACACCATGATCGCGCCGCCGGCGACGACCGAAGCCCCGAGAACCAGCGTGCCGGTGGTTCTCACTCTCTCGACCAAGCGGGGCGCGAGCACGAAGCCGAGCACAGCTCCGATCGCACCGGCTCCGCCGGTGAGCACGAGGATGGTCATTTCGTCGTCTCCGATCAGATCGCGCGCCACGAAACCGATGGACACGATCGAGAAACTCCACAGCAGGCGCAGCCAGAAGTAGGTGGTGATGGCGGCTCCGGCCTTGGGCGTCCGGGCGACCTCTCTCAGTCCCTCCACGATGTTCCCGGCCACCCGGGCCATCTCCTGCCCGAAGGTCAGTGGTGAGCGCGCCTCGCCGGCGTGATGAATCAGGAGTCCGAAGACGGACCCCGCTCCGTAGACCAGGGCGCCGGCGATGGCGATCGGGTCGGGAGTGACGAACTCCGCGGCGATGAACGCAATCCCCGCGCCGCCCAGTTGGAACAGCGCCCCCCCGAGTTGCGACACCGCGTTGGCATCGACGAGGTTCGCCTCGCCGACGGTCGCCGGTATCGCGGCGGCCTTGGTGGCCAGCACGATGCGCGTCGAGGTCAACGTCAGCAGGAAGGCGAGAAACATGGCGAGGTCGGGCAACCGGTCGATCGTCACCGCCCCGATGAGCAGGATGACGACCGCGCGTATGCCGTTGGCCAGAAACAGCAGTCGCCTTCGGTCCCAGCGGTCGATCACGACGCCGAGGAAGGGGCTCAGGACGGTGTAGGGCACGAAGAGGTAGAGGGCGATGCGCAGCAGTTCCTGGGAATCGCGCGCTCCCTCGAGATCGAAGCCCTCCTGGCCCCCGAACACGATGAACTTCGCCAGCGCGGTCTGAACGATTCCGTCCCCCGCCTGGGCCAGAAACTGAGCGCTCATCAGGTTTCTGAAGTCCGGCTTCTGCCGGATGAGTGCGAGACCTCGTTTGACTGCGTTCACGGTGACCCGACCCTATCCCCCGGCCCGCTCGTTCGGCTTGTCGTAGATGCGGCCCTCGGGATACTCCCCCTCGCCGAACGATTCGATGTCGGAGGCCGAGAGGCCCTGGAGGTAATCGAAGCCGAAGGCTCCCGCGAACACGGTGTCGTCGAGCCTCGCCTCCGCGACGCGGTCACTCCCCGGTGCACCTTCCGGGATGTTGTCCGCGACCGTGTAGTTGCCGAGCCATTCGGCGATGTCACCTGCTTCGACGCCCTCGGAGTCGAGGACCTCCGTGTCGAGATAGATGTCCACGGGAGTTGCCTTCTCGAGCACTCCCTCGCCGAACTCGGCGACGATGTCGCGCTCGAGTTCCTTGTTGTTGATTCGCCACCCCCCCGTGAACTCCGCAAGGGGTTGCTGACCGTGGTCGGCTGAGACGACGAAGAGGTAGTTGTCCTCGCCGACCCGGCGGTCGAGAGTCGCCTTCATGCGCTGCAGTTGACGGTCCGTCTCGCGCAGCACATCGGCCTGTTCGGGCCCGTTCATGTTCCACGCGTGGCCGGCATAGTCGGGCATCTTCATCTCGACCCAGAAGAGGTCTGTGATTTCGTCGCGACCGAGTCCCTCGTTGCGGATGACGTCGACGACCGCGTCGCCCGTGAACTTGACGAACGCCGGAGTGCCGGGACGCGTCAGCGGAGCCCGCAGGTCCTCGAGCGTCTTTCCGAACCACATTCCGTCGGCGATGCCGTCGCGCTCGTCGAGCTCGGCTTCGTAGGACTCGAGCGTGTCCAGGTCCGTCTCGCCGAGATAGCTCGGCAGCTCGTAGTAGTCCTTGTTGACCCACCACTCGTTGAGCGGCTCGTCGGTACCGGGGTCGACGGCCTCCCACAGCACGGCGATGTCCTTGTCCGCGCCCTCGCGCTGGGCACCGTGCCCGATCATCCCGAGATGCCAGCCCTCGTAGCTGACCGTGCCGACGACCGGCCGGTTGCCGTTCGCCTCGTCCCAGACCTCCGACACCGTCGGCACCTGGAGATAGGTGGGATCGGCGTTTTGCTGCCACGTGTCGGTGTTGGCGCCGTCCGGTCCTCGCATCTGGTTCCCGGGAATCCCGTGGGTCTTGGGATAGACGCCGGTTCCCATCGTGGCGTGCAGGGCTCCGGTGATCGAGGGGGCCGAGCCGATGGTCGCGTTCGTGTAGGTCACCCCCGAATCGCGCAGCGATTGAATGAACGCCCACGCCCCGGGATGCTGCTGAAGCGCGTTCCAGCCTCCTCCATCGAGGATGACCGTGAAGATCAGCTTGGGCCGCCGGTCTGCGCCCGCGACGACCTCGGCGAGGGGTTCGGCCTCGGCCTCGAAGTCCAGGCCGAGCATCTCCGCGTAGGTGGGCGCGAGCGCGGCGATATCGGTGACCTCGTCGTTGGTCGCACCGGCCTCGATGTTCCCCCCGCTGGCGATGATCGGCACGCGCGTCAAGTAGTCCCAGGGGTTCGGGTGCGAGGTCGACGGCGTCGGTGAACTGGTCCCCAACGTCCGCATGTCCCACTCGCCCAGCAGATAGTGGTTCGGCTTGGGCACGAGCATGATCTCGCCCGACCGCCCGGGAACGTGGCCCCGGTATACGTGCTCCATGATCGGGGCGCCGATGGCGGTCGCCATCTCCTCCTGCGTGGGAGCGTCTCCTGCGCCGTCTCCGAGCGCGAGGGCGGCCCCCGCGGCCACCGCGACGGCCACCGCCACTATTACTGAGACGCGCTTGGTCAATCCCTATCCTTCCCTTACGTCGCTCTTGCCGTGATGGCCGCGACCGTTCGGCCGATCGGATCCTCGGAGAGTTTGGCCCGAACGGAGATTAGTACAGGTCGCCGGGCACGGAGTCGTGGACCGGCTAATACAGGTAGGGATTGCCCGGTTCCTGGACCTCCCGCACGGACTCGGCCCGCAGCTTGAACTCCCCCTCGCCCTCGAGCACTCCGGCCACCCGAAGCCAGGTGTTGTCGGCGTATTCGGAGCCGTCGGGTGCCACCACCGTCACCGAGTAGGGAAGCGCGTCGGCCGCGCAGCACGACACGTAGAAGCGAGTGAGCACGAATTCTTCGGAGCGGGACTCCGAAACGAAACCCGTCAGCTCCAGTTCCGTGCCGTCGCCGATTCCCAGCGTCGTCGCGTACTCCTCGGACTCGTTGGCGTAATGGACGTCGATGAAACTCGGCGCGCGACCCGCCTCGGGTGCGGGCGGAGCAACGAGCGCGGAGGTGGCGCCTCCCGGTGACTTGCGCGCCACCGCCAGAGCTCCGAGCTGTGCCTGGGGCACCGCTATCACCGCCGCGATGGGAATGAGCAGCGCGGTGATGCCGAACAGATCGCTGCGCGACATTCCACGAGTTGCCCGGCTTCCGGCTCTGCGTGCGGGAGAGGCGGTCGATTTCACCGGTTTCGTGACCAAGGACCCCGGCGCTCCCGCGGACGAGTTCGTGCTCGCGCGTTTCCTGGTTAGTTGCTGCGTCGCCGACGCCCTGGGCGTGAACGTGCGCGTGGTGGGCGCACCTCCCGGCCGGTTCGAAGCCGACGAGTGGGTGCGGGTCTCGGGCAAGTTCTATCCGCTGGGGTCCGACGTCATCGTGGATGCAACGAATATAGAGCGGGTCAAACGGCCGAAGCGTCCCTACCTCAGCCCCTGAACGGCATACCGTTACCCGGACCCCCGGCGTGCTAGCCTCCTAGCCGGCCCCAAAGGGGCACGATGCATAGGCAGATGTAGGAGGCTCCCCGATGGGGCTGCGTATCTTCGGCGTAGTCGTCGCCGCTCTTCTCGCACTTTTCGCAATCGTTCGGTACCGCAAGGGTCAGCTTCGCCGCGGCGAGGCCCTGCTCATCGCGGCGGTTTCGACCGCTCTGATCGTCGCGGGAGTAGCCCCGAATCTCTTGGATCCCGTGTTGTCGGCCCTTGGCTTTGACCCCGGCCAGGAGCGTCGCATCATCGGCTTGCTCGTCCTCTCCAACCTTTTCACTCTGGGAATGGTCTTCCGTGGATTCTCGAGGGACGACACCCTGTCTACGGAGCTCGGCGATCTGGTCGACTACGTCGCCCTCAAGCGGCTGCAGGAGGAAGGGCATCCCGAGCTCGTTGGATCTGTGGCGGTCGTTATTCCCGCATACAACGAGGACGACAACATCCCGCGCGTGCTGGCGGAGATCCCGGACGTCGTCGATGGATTGTCGGTGCAACCGATCGTAGTCGCCGACGGGTGCACCGACACGACCGAGGCCACCGCTCGTAGCCTCGGTGCAACCGTGATCCGCAGAGACCTGCGGCGCGGCTCGGGTGCCGCTGCTCGTCTCGGCTATCAAGCGGCCCTCCAGGCCGGAGCGCGCGTGATCGTCACTCTCGACGCCGATGGGCAGCACGATCCGGGCGAGATGGAACAACTCGTGAAGCCCCTGCTAACCGAGGACGTCGACATGGTTCAGGGCTCGCGCATTCTGGGTGAGTTCGAGGTCGAGTCCAAAGTGCGCAAGCATGGAGTTCGCGTCTTCGCCTGGCTACTGACGCTTCTGGGCAGCGCACGCATCACCGATCCATCGACCGGTTACCGGGCAATGACTGCGAAGGCGCTCCGGCGCATGGATCTTCGCCAGGACCAGTTCTACGTTTCGGAGTTGATCCTCGACGCGTCCCGAAAAGGCATGAAAGTTATCGAGGTGCCCATCACCATCCGCGCCAGGAACTCCGGAGCGAGTAAGAAACCTAGAGCCCTTCGCTATGCGTGGGGCTTCAGCAAAGCCATCGTGCGAACCTGGCTCCGCTGATTCCGCCGGGCGCGCGGGCGCGGAGCCGCGGCTAGGGTTAGGGCCATGGAGTACAGAAATCTGGGTTCGGCGGGTGTCAGGGTCAGCGAGATCGCGCTCGGAAACTGGATCACCCACGGGGGCCAGGTCGGCGAGGACGCGGCCCGCTCCTGTGTCGAGGCGGCCCTCGATGAGGGGGTCAACTTCTTCGACACGGCCGACGTCTACGAGCGCGGGAAGGCCGAGACCGTGCTCGGCGAGATCCTCAAGGACGTTCGCCGCTCCTCATACGTTCTCGCGACCAAGGTCTTCTGGTCCACCGGCGACACCGTCAACGACCGCGGTCTCTCCCGCAAACACATCCTCGAGGCCTGCGACGCTTCGCTGGCGCGGCTGCAGACGGATTACGTGGACCTGTACCAGGCGCATCGTTTCGACGCGGAGGTTCGGCTCGAGGAGACCCTGCGGGCGTTCGAAGACCTCGTGCGGCGGGGCAAGGTGCTGTACGTCGGCATCAGCGAATGGACCGCCGAGCAGATCTCCGAGGCGCTGACCATCGCCGACGAGATGGGTTTCGACCGGATCGTTTCCTCGCAGCCGCAATACTCGATGCTGTGGCGGGTCCCCGAGGCCGAGGTCATCCCGCTCTGTCGCAGAGAGGGCATCGGCCAGGTCGTCTGGTCCCCGCTCGCGGCGGGGGTGCTCACCGGAAAGTACAAGCCGGGAGAGAGGCGCCCCGAGGGCTCCCGCGGCGCTTACGGGAGCGGCATCAGGAGGGCCTTCCTGAACGACGAGACGCTGACCGCGGTCCAGAATCTAAGAGGGATCGCCGACGACCTGGGTTTGTCGATGGGGACGCTCGCGCTCGCGTGGGTGCTCAACAACGGCAACGTGGCGGCGGCGATAACCGGAGCCACCAAGCCGGAGCAGGTACGGGAGAACGTGAGGGCCTCGGGGGTCAAGCTCGACGACGAGGTCCTCAAACGCATCGACGAGGTCCTGGGAGACCTCCCGGTGACCGACCCGAGCCTGACGGGCGGCTAACCCCCCACTCTTTCCGGCCGCCTTTTCGCCCGCACCAAGACCTCATCCAGCTTTCGGTTCCGCATCCCGATCGCTGGCACTCGTTGCCATCACGAGCCGCGCGCGGAAAGTGTGACGCAGGTCACAGACATCCGCCGAATGCATCCCCAGTCTTCCAAAGTGGAAGGAATCAGGCTCGAACGAACCCTGCAACGAATAGCCCGTTCCCAGCACGGCGCCGCGGCCTGGGCCAGCTCTTCGATGCCGGCTTATCGCGAGGTGTTATCCGAGGCCTGGTTCGCAGGGGTCGACTGGAGTCGATTCTTCCTCGTGTCTTTCGCGTCGACGCGGCCCCCACAACTCGGCGATTTCGTTGCATGGCGACGATGCTTTGGGCCGGACCCTTCGCCGCGATATCGGGCCGCACCTCCGCAGAGCTCCATGACCTGTTGGAGCCCATGGCCGGACCGATTGACGTCACCGGGCCGGTGAGTCGCACTCGATTTCCCGGGATCGTCCTTCATAAGAGGAAGCTGAAACGATCAGAGGTCGTCCACGTCGACAACATTCCCGTCATCGGAGCCGCGCACACTGCTTGATCTCTGTGTCTCAGAGCGTCTCGTCGATTGCGAACGAGCCCTTGACGCCGCCCTCAGAGAGGGGCTTGAGACGATTGAGGAGCTACGCTTTCTCGTGAAATCGGCATCTGCGAGTCGGCTGGCCGGGACCCAAGCACTGCGCACACTCGTAGAGGTTAGAGGCAATGAGGAGGCACTCTCAGAGAGCGAACTCGAGAGTCGCGTTCTCAGGGTCCTCAGAGGCGCCGGCTACCGCCTCCCAGGATGCCAAGCCGAAATGCAACTCGGTGATCGCCCGGGTCGAGTCGATTTTCTTCTATCGAGAAGCCAACTTGGTCATCGAGGTGGACGGACGGAAATGGCATGCGGGAAGGCTGCCGGAGACCCGGGATCGACAAAGGGATCACGCGTTGGTGCTCGAGGGAAAACGGGTGTTGCGGTTCACCTGGGAGGACGTCGTGCACCGGCCCGGCTATTTTCTTGGAGGTTGTCGGTCGGGCACTCGGCTCGTCGCTTTCCCCCTCGGACACCAACGCGATCCAGCAAAGGGTTCCTGAGTGACCGTTGGCTGGCTCAGGTCCGCTCCAGACCCTCGCGAGTCGCGAACTACCCGGTGGTCGAGAGGAAGTAGTCCTCGTCGGCGTCGCTCCACTCCATGTCGACGATCCCTCGAGCCGCGGCGGCCTTCACGAACTGCAGGAAGCCCCCATAGCCGTAGTCCTTCTCGCTGAAGCCTCGCCGGCGCTTGCGAAGCTCGTTCTTCAGGCTCGACAGAGGAGGCGGACCGTTCTTTTTTTCGAGGTTCTCGACGACTTCGCGCAACAACTCGAAGGCCTTGGCCTCTCCTCCGCCGTCGGCGGGAAAGTCGACCACGGGATCGCCCTCTGCGCTGCCCCCTTTGAGCTCTATGACTCCGAGCCCGGCGAGATGACGCATGAGCTCGCCCCACGCCCTGAATCCGTAGTCGTTCTCGGAGAAGGTCGGGTCCTTGCGGAGGATGACGCGCTTGACCATCGAGGAGAGAATCGGACCGTCGGTCGAGCGTTGCAGCCCGCTCAGCGTCGTCGCTACCAGGCGCGAGACCTCGGCCGTGTCCGAGGCGCTCTCCTCCTCGTCTTCACCTTCGTCGCGCTTGCGTCGCCGGCGCTTCGGTGCCGCCTTGACGGTGCCGGGTCCGGCCAGGCGCTCGTAGAACAGGAACTCGTCGCAGGCTCCCGGCAGCAGCTCGGAGGTAGAGCCCTCGACCCCGACCCCGATGACGCGCTTGTTCAGCTCTCGCAACTTGAGCACGAGAGGCGTGAAGTCGCTGTCCCCCGATCCGATCACGAAGGTCGTGATGAAGCCACGTTCGAGAGCGAGCTCGAGAGCGTCGACCGCGAGCTTGATGTCGGCGGCGTTCTTTCGAACCATTCCCAAACGCTGCGGGATCTCGATCATCTCGATGCGTTGGGCGACGAGGTTCTGCCGGTGCTCGGCGAACAGGTTCCAGTCGGCGTAGGCGCGCCGGGTGACGACCCGGCCCCGCTCGGAGAGCGCGTCCATGATCACGGACATGTCGAGCACCTCCCCGCGATCGCGCGCGCCCAGTGCGAGGTTCTCGAAGTCGAGATACAAAGCGATGCGTTCTTCTTCTGCCACTCTCTTTCCTTCTATCGACTGTCGCCCAAAGGGACTTCCTGAATGTACGGTGCTCTATCGATCGCCTTCAGGGCGATGCGCCCCTCCGCCAGGGCGATGACCGCTTCGCCTGCGAGATCACGACGCCACCCGTTAAGGATTCGATGACGAGACTCGACGAGGCTTCCGTTGACGACCTCGGCGAGCAGGGCCTCCAGCTCGGTCCGGTTGGTGACCAGCTCCGTCGCAATCCTTGCCCCCTCGCAACGAGCTCTAACCACCGCGTCGGCCAGCCCCGACAGCATCCGGGCGCGCGCCTGCGCGCTCTTCGGTGGGGTGGGCGCCGTCTCGACCGCCTTGGCGCGGCGCCCCGCCTGCACGGCGGCGATGATGTGGCGTCCGCTGCGCTCGGCCTCCCGGGCGTTGAAGCCGCGGATTCCCTTCAGTTCGCCCGGCGAAGACGGACCCCGACGCGCGATCTCGATCAGCGACGGATCCTTGACGAGCCAGCCCCGGGGAACGTTGCGCGACGACGCTGCCTCCTCTCGCCAGCGAGCCACCTCTTTGAGGACCGCGAGCTGACGAGCCGAGAGCGACGCGCGTCCCGACACCCGGCGCCATGCCGATCCGGGATCGAAGCGATAGGACTCGTCGTCCTCGAACTGCCTGCACATCTCCTCTCTCGCCCACTCGACGCGAATCAGTCCCTCCAACTCCTTGGTCAGGCGGGCGGCTATCTCACGGAGGTAGCGGACGTCGTCGGCCGCGTACCGGGCCTGTGACGAGGTGAGCGGCCGGCGGCACCAGTCGGTGTAGGACTCGCCCTTGACGAGCTGCACTCCGGCCAGTTCCCCCACCAAACGTCCGTAGGGAAGGGACGCGCCGTAGCCCGCGAACGCGGCCCCCAACTGCACGTCGAAGACGTTCGCGGGGACCACTCGGTACTCCTCGTAGAAGAGTTCGAAGTCCTGCTTTCCCGCGTGAACGATGATCTCGATGTCGTCATCGGAGATGAGTTCGGCAACCCCCCCGAGGTCGAGACCCTGCAAAGGGTCGATCAGATAGATGTCTTCGTCGGTTGCGATCTGCACGAGACAGAGCTTGGCCCGGTAGGTCCTCTCCCGGAGGAACTCGGTGTCCATCCCGATCGAGCGCGCGGCACGAGCACCGGACACGACCTCGTCCAGTTGGGAGGCACTCGTTACGAGCACGTCGTGGTCTGCCGTCAAGCCTGCGCCAGTCCGAGTTCACGCGCTATGAGGATGCGCATGACTTCGGACGTCCCCTCTCCTATCTCGAGAATCTTCGAGTCACGGAAGTGCCGGCAGACGGGGAACTCCTCGATGTAGCCGTAGCCGCCGTGCACCTGTACCGCCTCGCGCGCCACATCGACGGCGATCTCGGAGGCGTAGAGCTTCGCCATCGCCGCCTCCTTCTTATAGGCGCGGCCGAGCTCCTTGAGCCACGCAGCCCTGTGGTACGCGGTGCGCGCCAGTTCGGTCTTCATCGCCATGTCGGAGATCTTGAACTGGATCGCCTGAAAGTCGCCGATGGGTTGCCCGAAGGCCCTGCGCTCCTTGGCGTACTTGATCGACTCGTCGACGCAACCCTGAGCGAGTCCCACCGCGAGCGCGGCGATCGCGATGCGCCCATCGTCGAGGATCTTGAGGAAGTTCTTGAAGCCCTCGCCCCGGGGGCCGAGCAGGTTGGCCTCGGGCACGCGCACGTCGTTGAAGCTCAGCTCGTGCGTGTCGGAATGGTGCCAGCCCATCTTGCGGTAGGCCT
>JBOGWW010000269.1:0-14902 GCA_050693655.1 Actinomycetota bacterium
GCGGCCACCCCGCCCTCGGCCATGACCGTGTGGGCCTTGCCGAGGAGCGATTTGCAGATGATGGCGGTCCTGGCCCCCTGGGCTCGAGCTTCGATTGCGGCCCGCAGGCCGGCGCCGCCGGCGCCGATCACGAGCACGTCGAACTCGTGCGTTTCGTGCTCCATCAGAAGATCCTCGGGTCCTGGATCACGTCCATGGCCACGAGCCGAACATAGACGTCGGTCAGGGCGACGCCGAACAGGCTGATCCAGGCGATCTCTCCGTGGCGCAGGTTCAGTCTCGAGACGAATCGCCAGAGCTGCGACCGTCTCGGTGACTTCGAGAAGACGTCCACGTGACCCCCGCAGAGATGCCGGCAGGAGTGGCAGGAGAGCGTGTACGCGCCCAGCAGGGCGGCGTTGGTCAGAAGGATGAGCGTGCCGAGTCCCAACCCGAACCCGTCGGGAAAGAAGAAGGCTCGGATGCCGTCGATGAAGAGGATGATCGGGAACGGGATCGCCGCATAGAAGAAGTAGCGGTGGATGTTCTGGAGGATCAGCGGGAAGCGCGTCTCTCCCGTGTAGCGACGGTGGGGTTCGGTCACCGCGCAGGCCGGCGGGGAGAGCCAGAAGGCGCGGTAATAGGCCTTGCGGTAGTAGTAGCAGGTCAGCCGGAAGCCGAGAGGGAAGGGAAGGATCAACAGCGCCGGCGACAGCGTCCACCAGTCGCCGATTACGGGGAGCGTCACGTGCGCGCAGTTGCTGGCCAGGCAGGGGGAGTAGAAGGGCGACAGGTAGGGCTCGGTGAAGTAGTGCTCGTTCGCGAAGGCCACCCAGGCGCCGTAGACGACGAATCCCACCAGTACCACGAAGCTGACCAGTGGCGCCCTCCACCAGGCATCCCGTCGAAGCGTTTGGAATCTCTGCCCCGGCAGACGCGCGGATACCGCGGGGGCTTGTCTATCTGCCTTGCCCGTGCTCAATACTTTCGCTCCATCGGCGTATACCGGTCCAGTTTGACGTCACGGTAAGCCAGTCGCGTCTCGCCCTCGGTCTTGGTGATGAACGTGTGCTTGAGCCAGTGTTCATCCTCGCGGAGCTGGTGGTCCTCACGGTAGTGGCCGCCGCGACTCTCGGTCCGGGCCCGGGCCGATACGACCAGCGCCTCGGCCATGTCGAGCAGATAGCCCAGCTCGATGTGCTCGACGAGCTCGGTGTTGAACACCTTCGAGCCGTCCCGCACCCTCACCTGGTCGAAGCGCGCGCGCAGCTCGACGATGCTCTCGAGAGACTTGGACAGGGATTCCTCGGTGCGGACGACGGAGGCCCCGTCCATCATCTCGTTCTGCAGCTTCGTCCGGATGCTCGCGCCCCGCTCGGGCCCTCCTCCCTCGAACTGCGAGGCGATCCATTGCTCGACCGGCTCGGCGACGTCCTCGGGAATGTCCAAGAGCTTGTTCGATACCGCGTACTCCGACATGCTGATCCCTCCGCGGCGCCCGAACACGACGATGTCGAGCAGCGAGTTCGTCCCGAGTCGGTTGGCGCCGTGCACCGAGACGCACGCGCACTCGCCCGCGGCGTAGAAGCCGGGCACGACCTCGCCGAGGTGGTTGCGGAGGACTTCCGCCTCGATGTTGGTGGGAATCCCTCCCATCGCGTAGTGCGCGGTCGGCACCACGGGCACGCCTTCGTGCAACGGCTCGACGTTGAGGTAGGTGCGCGCGAACTCGGTGATGTCGGGCAGCTTCTTCTCGACGACCTCGGGATCGAGCTCGGTGAGGTCGAGCAGGATGTAGTCCTTGTTCGGCCCCGCCCCGCGGCCTTCCTTGATCTCGAAGAACTCTGCCCGGCTCACCATGTCGCGCGGGGCGAGGTCCTTGATCGTCGGCGCATAGCGTTCCATGAAGCGCTCGCCGTCGGCGTTGCGCAGGATCCCGCCCTCGCCGCGCGCCGCCTCGGACAGCAGGATCCCCAACCCGTAGAGTCCGGTGGGGTGGAACTGAAAGAACTCCATGTCCTCGAGCGGCAGACCGTTCCGATAGACGACCCCGGGGCCGTCCCCCGTGAGCGTGTGTGCGTTGGACGTGATCTTGAACATCTTGCCGTAGCCGCCGGTGGCGAACAGAGTCGACTTCGCATGGAAGATGTGGAGCTCACCGGTGGCGATCTCGTAGGCGATGATCCCCGCGCATGACCCGTCCACCAGGATCAAGTCCAATACGAAGAACTCGTTGAAGAACTCGACGCCCTCCTTCACGCACTGCTGGAAGAGCGTCTGCAGGATCATGTGGCCGGTGCGGTCGGCCGCGTAACACGCTCGCTTCACGGCGGCCTCACCGTGGTTGCGCGTATGGCCTCCAAAACGACGCTGGTCGATCTTGCCGTCGTCGGTGCGATTGAAGGGCAGCCCCATACGTTCGAGCTCGAGCACCGAGGTCACGGCCTCCTTGCACATGACGTCGACCGCGTCCTGGTCGGCCAGGAAGTCAGATCCCTTCACCGTGTCGAAGGCGTGCCACTCCCACGAGTCCTCCTCGACGTTGGCGAGGGCGGCGCACATCCCCCCCTGCGCGGCGCCGGTGTGGCTGCGCGTCGGATACAACTTCGAGACCACCGCGGTCTTGACGCGTGTTCCGGCTTCGAGAGCGGCCCGCAGGCCGGCACCACCGGCTCCCACGATGACCGCGTCGTAATCGTGGTATTGGACCATCAGCTTCCGGCCAATTCGGTCATCCGCCCACCCGCGGATCGAACATGACGATGACCGCGGTGCCCATGACCATCCCCACCGTCGTGGCGGTGTAGAGCGTGCCCTTGAGGACGGCCCTCTTTCCGGGGGAACGCACGTAGTCGTCGATGATGATCCGCAGGCCGTTGGCGCCGTGGAGCAGCGCGAGAACGAGCAACAGCCAGTCGAAGGTCTTCCAACCCACGTCGTCGAATCGTTCTGCCACGAAGGCGAAGTTGACCCGCTCAACTCCCTCGTCGATCAAATGCATGATGTAGAGGTGGATGAGAACGAGGAAGAACAACACGATCCCCGAGAGCCTCATGAAGAACCACCACCACACCTCTCGGTTCGAGGGGGAGCGTTCGGCCTCGAAAGCCTTGGGCTTGTGCTTTTGGTAGACCTCGCGTACGGGAGTGGCCATATGCCGCCGAATCCTAGCCTCTGCGCGACGCGCCCACGTTCACGTCGGGGAACAAAGATCGCAGGGGAGTTTCCGGGGATCGGGACAGTGGCGATGTCCCAGCAACTAGTCTCTAGTCGTGGACAACGAACGCACCACCGATTCGGGGATCGAGATCCATCCCCTCTACGCCCACGAGGACACGACCATCGAGCCCGAGTCGCTCGGACGGCCCGGTGAGTTTCCCTTCACGCGCGGCGTTTACTCGCAGATGTACCGCGGCCGGTTGTGGACGATGCGCCAGTACGCGGGCTTCGGCTCGGCCGAGGCCACCAACGAACGCTTCCGCTACCTGCTGAAAGCCGGTCAGACGGGGCTGAGCGTCGCGTTCGACCTGCCGACCCAGATGGGCTACGACTCCGACCACGCCAAGGCGCAGGCCGAGGTGGGCCGAGTCGGGGTCGCGATCGACTCGCTCGCGGACATGGAGCTGCTGCTCGAGGACATCCCGCTCGACGAGGTGTCGACCTCGATGACGATCAACGCGACCGCGTCGACGCTGTTGTTGCTCTACCAGATCGTTGCCGAGAAGCAGGGGATCGCGGCCCCCAGGATCACCGGGACCGTACAGAATGACATCCTCAAGGAGTACACGGCGCGCGGCACCTACATCTATCCACCCAAGCCCTCCATGCGGATCATCACGGACTCGTTCGCCTACTGCGCCCGGGAGTTGCCGCGCTTCAACACCATCTCCATCAGCGGCTATCACATGCGCGAAGCGGGTAGCACCGCGGTCCAGGAGGTCGCGTTCACGCTCGCCGACGGAATCGCCTACGTGCAAGCCGCGCTCGACGCGGGACTCGCGGTGGACGACTTCGCACCGCGTCTCTCGTTCTTCTTTGCCTGTCACATGAATCTGTTCGAGGAGGTTGCCAAGTTCCGAGCGGCCCGCCGGCTGTGGGCCAGGATCATGAAGGAGCGCTTCAGAGCCAAGGATCCGAAGTCAATGATGCTTCGCTTCCACACACAGACGGGTGGAGCGACTCTCACCGCGCAACAGCCCGAGAACAACATCGTGCGTACGGCGGTCGAAGCTCTGGCCTCGGTCTTTGGCGGCACTCAGAGTCTTCATACGAACTCATTCGACGAAGCATTGGCCCTTCCGAGTCAGAAGGCCGCCACCATCGCGCTCCGCACGCAGCAGATCCTGGGATACGAGTCGGGGGTGGTCGATGCCGTCGATCCGCTCGGCGGTTCCTACTTCGTCGAGTCCCTGACCGACGAGATCGAGTCGAGGGCTACCGACTACATCGTCCGCATCGACGACATGGGCGGAGCAGTCGACGCCATCGAGCGAGGTTGGATGAAGTCCGAGATCGAGGACGCGGCCTACAGGGTCGCGCAGGCAATCGAGGACGGTTCTCGTCCCATAGTCGGCGTGAATCGCTTCGCCTCCGAAGCCGACGAGGGAGTCGAGCTGCACGAACTGGATCCCGAACTGCAACAACGACAGGTCGAACGTCTTCAACGTGTGCGATCGAAGCGCGATCAGGGGGTCGTGGACGCGGCGCTGAAGAGCCTGTCGGAGGCGGCGCGCTCGACCGACAATCTCCTCTACCCGATGAAGGATGCACTCGCCGCCTACGCGACTCTCGGAGAGGTCTCCGACACGCTGCGCGAGACCTTCGGAGAGTACGAGCCCAGTTCCTTCTAAACGAGAGGTGTCCGAGTGACAGTCGAACGGGTGGCGATCATCGGGGGGACTGGAGACGAGGGTTTCGGCCTGGCTCTGCGCTGGGCCAGGGCCGGGATCGGCGTAACGATCGGCTCGCGCGAAGCCGAGCGCGGCAAGCAAGCAGCCGAGAGGGCCCGAGAGATCGTCGCCGGCGCGCGCGTCGACGGGATGTCGAATCAAGATGCGGCCGCGTCCCACGACGTCATCGTGGTGACGGTCCCCTTCGGCGGACAGGCGACGATCTACAAGTCCATAGCGGAGCGGGTGCGCGAAGACGCGATCGTGATCGACGGCACGGTACCGGTGTCCACCGCGGTCGGGGGCCGACCGACGACGGTTCTCGGAGTCTGGCAGGGGAGCGCCGCGCAACAGGCGAACTCGCTCCTCCCCCGGTCGGTCACTACCATGGGCGCGTTTCACACGCTCGCGGCCAAGGCGGTGGGCGAGCTCGAAACGCCGCTGGAGGGTGACGTGCTGGTGTGCGGTCCCCAGAAGGGCAAAGCGGTCGTGAGGGAACTGGTCGAGGCAATCGAGTCGCTCCGCTTCGTGGATGCGGGCGGGCTCGACCAGACACGCATCGTGGAGCCGCTCACGGTGCTGTTGATCGGGATCAACCGTCGCTACCAAACAGACCGAGCGGGGGTCCGGATAACGGGTTTGCCGGACTGATCCCTAATCGGACGTGTCACCAAAGCAACCTCGTTGACGAGTTCTGAAATCTCCAGGAAGTACGCCGCCTATACCGCTCCCAGGGGCTAGGAGTAACTCCCAGGCCGTTATAAAGTCCGCTCAATTCGGCAACGAGGATGTGCCGAATTTCGGCATGCAATGGGAGGGGGAGCCGTATGAGAGGTCTTGCTACCGGCACATTGCCGGGGCGGAGGATCTTGTCGGTGATCGTCGCAGCGCTGCTGGTCACCGGGTTGACGCTCACGGTCGCGGCGCCGGAGGCGGACGCCAAGAAGAACAAGCGCAACAAGGTCAGCTACTGGCTGACCGTCCTGCACAACAACGACGGTGAGTCGCGTTTGATCGATGCGGGCGGCGACCTAACCGACTTCGGGGGTGTCGCTCGTTTCGCCACGAAGGTAAAGGAACTCCGTAAGGACGCCAACCGGCTGAAGCGGTCGGGTAAGAAGGCGAGCGTGCTCATCTCGTCGGGAGACAACTTCCTGGCGGGGCCGGAGTTCAACGCCAGCCTCGTAAACAACGCGGCAACGGGGGCGCCCTTCTACGACAGCGTCGCCCTGTCGAGGATCGGCTACGATGCAATGACGATAGGTAACCACGAGTTCGACTTCGGCCCCGATGTGCTCGCGGAGTTCATCGAAGGTTTCGGCGGAGACACTCCGTTCATCTCGTCCAACCTCGACTTCAGCGGCGAGCCGCGCCTCGCGGCGCTGGAGGACGACGGCATCATCACGGGATCGGTGATCACCAAGAAGAGGGGTGAGAAGGTCGGTATCGTCGGCGCGACCACCGAGCTTCTGCCCACCATCTCGAGCCCCCGCAACGTCGAGGTCGAGGCGGTGCTACCCGCGGTCCAGGCCGAGGTCGGCGCGCTCAAGGCCGAGGGTGTCGACAAGATCATCCTGTCGAGCCACCTGCAGGGCATCAATTCCGAGATCGAGCTGATCGAGTCGCTGTCCGGCGTCGACGTGGTCATCGCGGGTGGTGGCGACGAGCTGCTCGTCAACGAGGGCGACCGGCTCGTGCCCGGCGACGACACCCTGCCGCCGTTCGGCCCTTACCCGGTGCTTGCGGAGGATGCCGAGGGCAACAACGTCCCCGTCGTTACGACGCCGGGCAACTACAAGTACGTCGGCAAGCTCACCCTGGGGTTCAACTCCGACGGAGAGGTACTGAAGGTGCATAGGTCCAGTGGTCTCCAGCGCGTCGCATCCAAGAAGTTCGCCGGGGGGGTCAAGCCCGACAGGAAGATCCAGAAACAGGTCGTCGAGCCGGTGGCCGAGGCCATCCAGGGCCTGGCCGAGAACGTAATCGGGCAGACCGCGGTGACGCTCAACGGGCAGACCTCTCAGGTGCGCACGCGCGAAACCAACGCGGGCAACTTGATCGCCGACTCGTTGCTGTGGCAGGCGAGGAAGGTCGCCGGTGACTTCGGAGTGCCTCAGGCCGACATCGCATTGCAGAACGGCGGAGGCATCCGCAACGACCTCGTGATCAACCCGGGCCCCATCACCGAGCTCGACACCTTCACGTGGCTACCCTTCAGTAACTTCACCTCGGTGGTCGAGGGCGTCGAACGCTCGACGCTGAAGGCGATCCTGGAGCACGTCGTGACCGACGCTCCGGCGGTGGCGCAGGGCAAGTTCGCCCAGATCGCCGGTTTCCGTTACTCCTACGATCCGGATCTCGCCATCGGCAGCAAGGTCAGAAGCGTCACGCTCGACGACGGCACCGTCATCGTGCAGAACGGCGCCGTGGTCGCGGGACAGGCTTTGACGGTTGCAACCATCGACTTCCTCGCGCGCGGGGGCGATGGTTACCCGTTCGGTCCGGTGGACTTCACGCCCGTGGGCGTGAGCTACCAGCAGGCGTTGGTCAACTACATCTCGGCACCCGACGGCCTCAACGGTCAGGTGACCGCGGCCGACTATCCCGTGGGCGGCGAGGGCCGCATCGTGGCCGAGTAGTGAAGCATTAGGGGGGAATCACGGAAATGGGGCCGCCTCCGGGCGGCCCCTTCGCCGTCAGCCCAGCTCCAGCGTGTACCCCAGCAGCGGCAGGTCCGGCTCCGGGAGGAAGTCGAGCTCGGGGGTGCGCGTGAAGCCCAAGCGGGGGTAGAGGCGCTGCGCCGCCTGCATCCAGGGAGTCGTATGGAGCACGATGCGCACCTTGCCCTCGGCGCGGGCACGCTCGATGCAGTATTTCACCAGCGCCGCTCCGACCCCTCGTCGCTGCCAGCCGGTTCCGACCGCCAGTTGACGGATGCCCGCGGCGTCGGGATCGCCGAACTCGGCGTAGGGATCCTGCGGCCCCTCGACGTAGTTGACGACGCCCGCCAGCCGGCCCCCGATCCAGGCACCCACAAGGGCCGAAGTCGCAAGGCGCTTCACGAGGTCGGCGCGGACCACGGTCACGTTCGGCATGTAGGCGCGGGCCGAGTCGGGTTGCGCCTCGAGCCCGTCGTTGGCCTCGAAGGCAAGGATGCTCGCCGCTTCAAGCTCGGCGGCCCCCAGCGGCCGGAGCTCGATCGAATCAGCGGATGACGGCGATGGTGGCACCGGTTTCAACCGACTGACCCTGTTTGACCTTCAGCTCCTCGACCGTTCCCTCTGCGTGAGCAAGGATCGAGTTCTCCATCTTCATGGCCTCGAGCACCACGATGACTTCGCCCGCCTTGACCTTCTGTCCCTCGCCGACCATTACCTTCACGATCGTTCCCTGCATCGGCGCCATCAGCGTTTCGGATCCTCCGCCCCCCGCCCCGGGGACCCTTGCCGGTGGCTTGGGCTTGCGCGGCGCGACCAGGGTCTCCAGCCGTTCCCGCGCCCTCACCGAGAACCGCTTGCCCTCGACCTCGATCTCGAAATGTCGTTCGACGACCTCCGGCTCTCCGGGGGTGGGCTGGGGCACCGGCGCCTCTTCGAGCACCGTCAGGTCCATCTCTCTCTCGACGGTCCCGGTGTGGTAGTCGCCGGAGGCGAAGCGCTCATCGGCCAGCATGAGCCGGTGGAAGGGGATCGTCGTCTTTATCCCCTCGATCTCATACTCGCCGAGCGCGCGCAGCATCCGATGGCGAGCCTCTTCGCGGTGCGCGCCGTAGGTGAGCAGCTTGGCGATCATCGGGTCGTAGGCCTGCGGAATCGTGTAGTTGGCCTCCGACCCCGAGTCCACGCGCACTCCCGGGCCGGCCGGCTCGCGATAGATGCCGATGTGACCGGGGGCGGGCATGAAGTTCTTCGCCGGATTCTCCGCGTTGATACGGCACTCGATGGCCGCCCCCTTCAGATCCAGTCCGTCCTGGGCGAACTCGAGCGGTTCCCCTGCGGCGGTGAGGATCTGCGCGCGCACGAGGTCGATGCCGCACACGAGCTCGGTTACCGGGTGCTCGACCTGCAGTCTCGTGTTCATCTCGAGGAAATAGAACGATTTCTGATCGGAGTCGAGCAGGAACTCGCACGTCCCCGCGTTCGTGTAACCCACCTGCTTGCTCACGCGCGTGGCCGCGTCCATGATCTGTTCACGGACACCGTCGTCGAGTACGGGAGAGGGCGATTCCTCGACCAGCTTCTGGTGGCGCCGTTGTAGTGAGCAATCGCGTTCGGGGAAGCTGAGGATGTTGCCCGACGCGTCGCCCAGAACCTGAATCTCGATGTGGTGCGGGCGTTGTAGATAGCGCTCGAGGTAGACCTCGTCGTTCGAGAAGTAGGCCTGAGCCTCTCTCGCTGCACCGGCCAGCGCGCTCTCGATGTCGTCCTCCGTCGTAACGACGCGAAACCCCTTGCCTCCGCCCCCGGCCGAGGCCTTGATGGCCAGCGGAAGGCCGTTATCGGCGACGAACCGTCTCACCTCTTCGACCGTGGTCACGGGACCCTTGGTGCCCGGCACGGTGGGGACTCCGGCCTCCATGGCCGCGCGCCGTGCGGAGGTCTTCTCGCCCATCGCTTCGATGACCTCCGGAGCGGGGCCCACCCACACGAGCCCGGCGTCGATCACCGCGGCCGCGAAGTCGGCGTTCTCGGCGAGGAAGCCGTAGCCGGGATGAACGGCCTCGGCGCTCGTCAGCCGAGCGGCTTCGATGATGGTTTCGATCCTCAGATACGACTCGGCCGCGGGTCCGGGGCCGACGTTTACGGCCTCCTCAGCCAGCCGGACGTGCAGTGCGCCGGCATCGAGCTCGGAATAGACGGCTACCGGAGCGATGTCCAGGTCACGACAGGCGCGAATGATCCGAATGGCGATCTCCCCGCGATTCGCAATGAGCAGCTTGCTGAACACGTTCCTCTCTCCGCGATCGTCGAGACGATCGCTAGCTTCTCTCCGCGATCGTCACCACGATCGCTCGGCTCACTTGTGAGACTTCGTATTGTCTGGCCCATGGCCAGCGACTTGAGTGACGAGATACTAGAGCGGGCACTTCTCGGTCGGTTTGGACGCTACCGCAGGGTCTACGACTCCATCGACTCCACCAATCTCGAAGCGCTGCGCTGGGCCGCCGAGCAGGGCGCGGCCGAGGGGAGCCTGGTGGTGGCCGACACCCAAACCGCGGGCCGGGGCCGCTGGGGGCGTTCGTGGTTGTCGCAACCCGGTGCGGGCCTGTTGTTCTCGGTCGTGCTGCGTCCCTCGTCGGTGGAACCCGGCTTGCTCACGACCGCGGGGGGCCTGGCGGTCGCCCGTGCCATCGAAGTCACTTCCGGCCTTCGAGCGACCCTCAAGTGGCCCAACGACGTACTCATCGGAGAGCGCAAGGTGAGCGGGGTACTGGTCGAGGCAACAAGCGCGGGGCACGCCACGAACGCGGTCGTGCTGGGGGCCGGGATCAACCTGCATGCGCGGCGCGAGGAGAGGCCCGCCGAGATCGCGGAGAGCGCAACCTCGATCGCACAGGAGCTTGACTCCGCGGGCGGCGGCCGAGTCCCGCCGCGCGCCGAGCTGCTGGGCTCTGTGCTCGGGGAACTCGAGGCTCTGTACGCCGCACTGAGCACGAACACGGGGAGGGCCGAGCTCATCGAGGAGGCCGGCGTGCGCTCCTCGATCCTCGGTCGCGGGGTCACGGTTCGGTTCGCCGACGGGTCCTCGATCGAGGGAGTGGCCGCCGCGCTGGCGGAGGACGGCGCGCTGCTTCTCGACGACGGCAGGACCGTGGCCGCCGGGGAGATCGAGAGGCTACGTCCGCGTTAGTCCCCGGGCAGCGGCAGAGGACGAGGCGGCACCGGAGAGGACTGGAGGATCGACGAGGTCGTCTGCCCGTAGAGCAGGAAGCG
This sequence comes from Actinomycetota bacterium, assembly GCA_050693655.1. Lineage (GTDB taxonomy): Bacteria > Actinomycetota > CADDZG01 > CADDZG01 > WHSQ01 > WHSV01. The sequence goes on from JBOGWW010000269.1 coordinate 10,802, forward strand.
GTCCAGAACCTCCTCGAGCTTTTCTATCTGGGAGACGTAGACCTTCATCAAAAAGCAGTCCTCGCCGGTGATGCGATGGCATTCCACGACCTCCGGTGAGCGCTGGGCGAGCTCTGCGATCTTCTTGAGCTGTCCGGGACCCGGCCGGATGCGGACGAAGGCGGCCACCGGCCAGCCGAGCGCCCGGGGGTCGAGCTCGAGCCGGTAGCCGGAGATGACCCCCTCGGCCTCGAGCCGTTGCACGCGCTCGGTAACCGCGGGCGACGACATCCCGAGCCGGCGGCCGAGCTCCGACATCGTGATGCGGGGATTTCGCCGCAACTCATCGAGCAGGCGAAGGTTGGTGGGATCGAGCGTGGTCCTCAAGGTGAATCACCTTTTCTTCCACGAATATTTAGGAAGATTTCGTTTCTGACCTCAAGCTTCGGCTTCCCTCCCCCACTTATACCTGAAAACCTCGGAGCATGGAAGCTCGCACCACGACCGCCCGCGGCGGGCGGCAGTCCGTCGCCGAGCGCGTGCCGCCCCCCGCCTTCTTCGTCGTAAGCGCGGTCTTTCACTATCTCGGCCCCGCCTTCGCCGCTCTCCTCTTCGCGCAGGTGGAGGTCCTCGGGGTGGCGTGGTTGCGGATCGCCAGCGCCGCCGCGGTGTTCGGGCTGTGGCGCCGGCCCTGGAGGCTGCTTGCCGGGATGAACCGGCGGGCGGTGCTCACACTGCTTGGACTCGGGGCGGTTCTTGCGGCCATGAACGCCCTCTTCTATCTGGCCATCGACCGGCTCCCGCTCGGCACGGTCGGGGCGATCGAGTTTCTGGGGCCGCTCGGCCTCGCCGCGCTCGGAGTTCGCAGTCGAAGAAACGTCGCGGCCCTGATGCTTGCCGTGGCCGGCGTCTATCTCCTCACCGACATCCGGATCGCCGGCGAACCGCTCGGCTTCCTCTTTGCCTTCGCCAACGCGGGTCTCTTCATCGCCTACATCGTCCTCGGCCATCGCATCGCCGAGGAGGGGGGAGCCGCGGGCATCGACCGTCTCGGCCTGGCGATGCTCGTCGCGGCTCTGGCGATCACCCCGGTGGGACTGGCCGGTGCGCTTTCGGCGTTCTCTCGGCCGCCGCTTCTGCTCGCGGGCATCGGCGTCGGCATCTGTTCCTCGGTCATCCCCTACGTGACCGATCAGCTCGCGATGGCCCGTCTCCCGCGCTCGACCTTCGCCCTTCTCCTGGCGATCCTCCCCGCTACGGCCACGCTCATCGGTGTCCTGGTCCTGCGTCAGTTCCCCGGCGCGGTCGAGATCGCCGGCGTGGCCCTGGTGGTGGCCGGAGTGGCGGTTCACGAGGTGGCCGAGGCGCCGGCACGCTGATTGCAACCGCCAAAAGAGATACAGTGGTTGCATGCAAGAGGTGACACCGGAGGCACCCGCGCTGGTGAAGGACTTCCTCAACACCCTGGATATCGAGAGCGGGTCCGACGGGCTCGATTCGCCGGCGGCGCTCCGGCGCTGGATCGAGACGCGCTTGGGGGCGCGCTCTCGCTCGGTCGACGAGGACGCCTGGCGGGCGGTAATCGAGACCCGGGAGTCGTTGCGAGAAGTGCTCGCGTCCCACTCAGGTTCGGAGCCGAATCCGGACTCCCTTGCACGATTGAATCGCGCCGGCAGGAGCGCCCAGATCACTCCGCACTGGGACGACGAGGGCAGGGCCACCTTCGAGCCCCATGAGGGTGGTGCCTACGGCGCGCTGGGCCGGATCCTCGCGGCGGTCGTCGCCTCGCAGTCGGACGGGACCTGGGACCGGCTCAAGGTCTGTTCCGCGGAGAACTGCCGCTACGCCTTCTACGATCACTCCAAGAATCGATCCGGTCGCTGGTGCGAGATGCGCGTCTGCGGGAACCGGGCGAAGACTCGTACCTACAGGCAACGACACGGGTGAAAGGCAACGAGACGGTGACGAAGATCGAGCTCTCCAAAAACGAGGTGCGGCGGATCTTCCTCAAGGCCCAGGGATTCATCGGCGCGCCCGATCGAAGAGGTGGTGTCGCGACGATGCTTCGAGCACTCGGCGCGGTCCAGCTCGACACGATCTCGGTGCTCGCTCGCAGCCACGAGCTGGTGCCCTACGCGCGCCTCGGGCCCATCGGGCGCGAGGAGATCGAGAGCGCCTACTGGAAGCGTGCCGACGCCTTCGAGTACTGGGCGCATGCGGCCTGCATCCTTCCCCTCGAGCTGTGGCCCTACTTCGAATACCGGCGCCGGCTCAAGCGGAAGCAGTACGCCGAGAACGGTTACGAGAAGGCGAGCAAGGAGGCGCTGGCGCGGCTCGAGGGCGAGGGTCCGCTGACGGCCACCGACTTGGGCGGTGCGAAGAAGGGCGGCATCTGGTGGGACTGGTCTGACACCAAGGAGGCCCTCGAGATCCTGTTGACCCAAGGTCGCGTGGTCTGCGTCGAACGACGAGGGTGGCGGCGCGTTTACGACCTGGCCGAACGCGCCATCCCCGGGGAGTTGCTCGACCAGAGACCGGACGACGTTGATTGTTGGGCCCACCTGCTCGACGTCGCGGGCAAGCGGCTCGGAGTAGCAACGCGCGCCGACCTCAGCGACTACTTCCGGCTGAAGTCGATCGACTGGCCGTCCGCGCTCGAAGCATCGGGCCTGATTCCGGTCGTGGTCAAAGGCTGGAAGGACCGAGCCTGGGCCCATCCCGACGCGCTGGGATGGCTGGACGAGGGAATCCGCGGCCGTCACCGCACCACCCTTCTCAGCCCCTTCGATTCGCTGGTGTGGGACCGCGAGCGCACGTTCCGCGTGTTCGATTTTCACCACCGCCTCGAGGCCTACGTGCCGAAACCGAAACGGATTCACGGCTACTTCGCGATGCCCCTGCTCGCCGGGGGCAAGCTCGTCGGCCGGGTCGACCCCTCGCGCCGCGCCGGCGCGCTGGTGGCCAAGCAACTGACCGTTGAACCCGGCCACGTCCCGGACATGGCCAAAGCATTGCGGGAAGCGGCCTCCTGGGTGGGGGCCGGCTCCGTCACGGTCGAACGCATGGATCCCGAGGACGCGCGTCCCGAGCTCGAGACCCTGCTCGAGTCGTCCTGATGCACCCGAAGCCGACGCGCGCCGAGGTCGCCGCGGCGGCCGGAAAGAAGGTGCCGGACGTGATCGCTCCCGGTCTGCGAGTGCTCTTCTGCGGCATCAACCCGGGCCTCTATTCGGGAGCCACCGGTCACCACTTCGCTCGTCCCGGAAACCGCTTCTGGCCCGCGCTCCACCATTCGGGGTTCACGCCCCACCGGATCCATCCCTTCGACGAACACGAGCTGATCGATTACCGGTTGGGCATAACCAACTTCGTCGAACGGGCCACGGCACGGGCGGGCGAGGTATCCCACGACGAGCTGCGTGCCGGGAGGCGGCGGCTCGAGGCCAAGGTGCGCCGTTTCAAGCCTCGCTGGCTGGCGCTGTGCGGCATCTCGGCCTACCGGGTCGTCTTCGCCGAGAAGCAGGCCGCGGTCGGGCCCCAGGAGCGCGCCATCGGTGACACGAGGGTCTGGCTGCTGCCGAACCCCAGCGGCCTCAACGCGCACTACCAGCTCGATGCGCTGGCGAGGGAGTTCGCCCGGCTGCGATCCGCAGCCACCGAGTAGGGCACGGTTAGGCTCTGTGAATGAGCGAAAGCGGGAGGCGAGAGGCCGATCTCGCCCAACAGATCGAGCGGGCCCGCAGGGGTGGCGCCCCGAAATACCACGCCAGGCTGGCCGAGCAATCAAAGCTCTTCGTGCGCGACCGGCTGGCCCTGCTGCTCGACGACGCCGACGGCGCGGTGGAGGACGGGTTGCTCGTGAACGCGCTGGCCGGGGACCTTCCCGCCGATGGGGTCGTCACCGGAGTGGGGACGATCAACGGGCGCCACGTGGCCGTCATGGCGAACGACGCCACCGTCAAGGCGGGTTCCTGGGGCGCTAGGACGGTCGAGAAGATCATTCGCATAATCGAGCTGGCCCGGCGCCACGAACATCCCCTCGTCTATCTGGTGGACTCGGCGGGGGCGCGCATCACCGATCAGGTGGACCTGTTTCCGGGCCGGCGGGGGGCCGGCAAGATC